>JAJFLT010000423.1 GCA_021772555.1 Opitutales bacterium
ATTCCTCGTGCATGGCGTGAAGAAGTTTGCAGGAACATTAACCGTGGGTTTAACCTGCTGATTAGCCGGTTTTAGTGGTAAAGTAAACAAAAACCTTTTGATTTTCAATGCCTTGGCACATATGGGAGGGGGACAGGTTTCAGGAGGTGGAGTCGTGCTATTCTCGGGTAAAGTCGGAGATCAACATTAAAATTTACTGAAACCTGAAACCTGTATTCCTCCTTCGATCTTTCATTTCTGAATTGCGGGCCCAGGGAATTTTTTTAAACTACTTTTAAATATGAGCGAACTGACGATAGCTGCGGCCCATAACACCTCATCCGAACCCAACCACATCCGGCAACTGGGCGAACTCGTAGAGAAGTGGAGTGTGAGGCCCTCATGGGGAGAGTATTTCATGGCCACGGCGCTTCTGATTTCCTCACGCTCGAGTTGCGAGAGGCTGCATGTGGGTTGCGTCCTGGTGAGCGGGGGCGATCATAAAAACCGGATCATCGCAGCAGGTTACAACGGATTTCTGCCGGGGGCGCCCCATCATTCGCGAGTGCGCGACGGCCATGAGCAGGCGACCGTTCACGCCGAGCAAAATGCCGTTGCCGATGCGGCACGCCGAGGCATAAGCCTGCAGGGAGCGACGGCCTATTTAACTCATTTCCCTTGCATAAATTGCGCAAAAATCCTCGCTTCGGCAGGAATCCGGGAAATCACCTATCATGCCGATTACAACAACGACCCGATTGCGATAGATATTCTGGCCGAATCGGACATCGCTATAAATCAACTGTCATGACAATAGGGCAGGGCAGGCAGATTATTTCAATTTCCAATAAATAATTTTTCTTCGAGACATGAGAGATCAAAGTGACAAAACCGAAAATTTATCCGGATCGCTTCTCATTTCGCATCCCGGATTACTCGATCCGAATTTCAAAAAAACAGTGGTCCTGATTTCCGCCCATTCCGATGATGAAGGGGCACTGGGAGTAGTCATCAATCGACCCATAGGCAAATCCCTGGGCGAGATGAAAGCCGAATTTGCCTACAGCCCGCTCTCCGAAGTGCCGGTTTTCAACGGTGGGCCAGTGAGTCGGCAGAATCTGATCTTGGCGGCCTGGAAATGGGTGGAGGAAACGGGCATCTTCAAGCTGTATTTTGGAATCTCAGCCGACAAGGCTCAGATTATGATGGCCAATGAGCCGGATTTGGTGGTGCGCGGTTTTCTCGGGTATGCCGGATGGACTCGCGGTCAGATCGAGAGCGAGGTAAAACAGGATGCCTGGGTGGTAAGTCCCATTGACGGGCAGGTCCTTGACAGTTCGATGGGCAAGGAATTGTGGAAAAACATACTTTTGAAAATTTTGCCGGAAATGAAATTCCTGGCCGAAGCTCCCGACGATCCCTCGGTTAACTGAATTGTTGATTCTGCTGTCTCCACTATTTCACTTTAGAGGAAAAACTTGAAAACATCGATACAGTCCCTATTGGTAATCGACTGGCAGTTCGTTCGCGTTGGATGGATTCTTTATGCCATGACTACATTTTCATACGGAATGGCTGCCGGTCGGTAATTTAATTCATCTGCGAATTTGAGATAGATTTTATTCATGTATTCAATTTTGGTTTTTATTCTTCTTTTTTCGATCTGGATAGTTTTTTCAGGAAAGTTCGACCTGTTCCACCTGATATTGGGAGTTTTTTCGGCCAGCTTCGTCACCTATTTTTCATCCGATTTGTATTTCACCGACCGAACTATCGGATTTGGAGCGAGAATTGGGCAATTATTTCGTTTTTGCCGCTACCTTGTCTGGCTTCTTTATGAGATATTTTTAGCCAATCTTCACGTTCTCAAACTGGCCTTATGGCCGAAAAGCTTTCCGGAAATCGATCCGACCATAATTCGCCTCAAAACGGAACTGCGGTCCAACTATGCCCGCTATGTTCTGGCCAACTCGATCACTCTGACTCCCGGGACGGTGACTTTAAATATCGTGGAGGACACACTGTTTGTGCATGCTATCAGCCGGAAGGCGGCCGCTTCTCTGGATGGAGAAATGGAACGGCGCATCAAGGATGTTTTCGAAAGGCCTGAAAGGTAAAATATGGAAGACGTGTTTTTGACCTGCGGAATCCTTTTGTTTTTCCTCATGCTCCTGATTATTGTGCGCATGATTATAGGGCCGACCGCGATCGACCGCATTGTAGCCGTCAATATGCTGGGTACGCAAACGACCGTCCTGCTCATAATCATCGGTATCATTTTCGGTCGGGTGGACATGTTTGTGGATTTTGCTTTAACCTATGCCTTGCTCAACTTTATCGGTTCGCTCGCCGCGGCCCGTTATCTCTTGAGAACGAAACCATTGAGGGACGCTAAAATAGTTGTCACGGAGGTGGATCGGGCATGATACTCAACCTGGTATGCGGCGCCCTGCTTACTATCGGCGTCATCATATTTTTTGGAGCCGTCATTGGAGTCCTGCGGTTTCCCGATTTTTACTCCCGAATGCATGCGGCCGGTATCAGCGACACCATGTCCACCAACTGTCTGCTTATCGCCTTCGCAGTTTATCAATTACACGACCTTTCCTGGCCCAACCTGCTGGTGGTGGGAAAGATATTTTTTATAATCGCATTTATTTCCCTGACCGGCCCGACCAGCACGCACGCCCTTATGCACGCCGGGTATCAACGCCGAAACATTACCTCCAGTCGGCCGCGGAAGAAAAGGAAAAGGGCATTGACCGAGGAAGAAGCATGATCTGGCAATTTGATTTGATAATTCTCGGGCTGTTGATTGTGGCGGCTGTTCTTTCTTTAAGGTCAACGGATTTGCTCAGCGCGACTATGATTTTTGGGGTCTACAGTTTTCTCATGTGCTTACTGTGGGCAGAAATGGCAGCTGTTGATGTCGCGTTTACGGAGGCCGCCGTGGGAGCCGGAGCCAGCACCATGTTCCTGGTTTCAACAGTTTACAACACAACCAGGAAGTCTTCGGATTGAAAACGCTCGGAGCCATAGCGGTCATCATAACCGGAGCCCTGCTGCTGTATGCTTCGGAGGATTTTCCCAGCTGGGGCGATCCCCATTCGCCGGCCAACCAGTACAGGGTGTCCAGCCACTACGTTCAGAATAGTTTCGGGGAAACTTCCGTTCCCAATATGGTTACGGCCATTTTGGCCGATTATCGCGGCTATGACACTCTTTTTGAAACCGTTGTTATATTTACGGCCGGAATTGCCATCATAGCGATTCTGCGCGGCCCTATTGACAAGCGGGTCCGTCTGCGACTGGCATCCGAAAGAAAAATGAGGGAGACGAACCTTATCCTGGCGCAAACCAGCCGGATATTGGTTCCGGTCATACAGTTGTTCGCCCTATATGTCATCGCACACGGGCACCACAGCCCGGGGGGAGGATTCCAGGGCGGGGTTATTTTTGGCGCCAGCTTGATTTTGCTGGCTTTGTCTTTTCAGTTGCAGACCGCCCTGGATCGCGTGTCGGAAAAAAAGGCGGTCACTTTAGCTGCGATCGGAATATTAATCTATGCCGGAATTGGATTTGTCTGTCTTCTGGCGGGGGGCAATTTCCTGGATTATTCGGCCCTTCAGGTATTGATGCCTGTAGGTGCCATTGAGGCGCGCTCCCATGGGATATTGGGGGTGGAAATAGGGGTGGCCTTTACGGTAGCCGCCATCATGTTCGCCATTTATGCCAACCTCTCTTCTCACGGCAGGATGAAGGGGGGCCTATAGTTCAATGACCGTTACTGAATTCATAGTTTCGCGCCTCAATTACTGGATTTACATCATACTCATGATGATTGGCTTGTTTGCCATGATTTCGAAAAAAAACCTGATCAAAAAATTGATCGGGATGTCAATTTTCCAGACCGCCATCATTTTATTTTATGTTTCCCTGGGGGTGAAAGAGGGGTCCAATATTCCCATTCTGGAGCACAGTGTCTCCCATGCCGCGGAACATGGCGAAATCATTCGAGCGGAAGACTATGCCAACCCATTGCCTCATGTATTGATGCTCACCGCCATCGTCGTCGGTGTGGCTACCTTAGGTGTCGGCCTCGCTATAGTGCAAAAAATCCACAAGGAGTTCGGTACTATTGAAGAGCCGGAGATACTGGCCAAAATAGAATCTGGTGATGGCTGACCAGTATCCCGCCATAATCCTGTTGGCGCCGCTTTTTGCGGCCATTGCGGTTTCTCTCCTGGGTGGCAGGTGGGGATCGGTTTGCCTGCCCATTGTGTTGGCCGCCCTGGGTCTTTCTTTGGCCGTGTCCGTGGCGCTCCTCGGGCAGGTTGCTGCGGGCGGGGAGGTGGTCTACAAACTGGGAGGGTGGCCCAGACCCTTCGGCATAGAGTTTCGGATCGACCCATTGAATGCATTGCTTCTGATCGTGGTGACCACGGTTTCGCTTTTAACGGCCATCTATTCTATCCGGGCCGCCACCACCGAAACTCCCGATAAACTTCCCCAATTTTACACCCTTTTCCTGCTCCTCGTAACGGGATTACTGGGCATGACTCTGACCGGCGACGCCTTTAATCTCTATGTGCTCGTGGAGGTGGCTTCTCTGACCAGTTACGCCTTGATCGCGATGCATTCGAAACGGGCTGTTCTAGCCAGCTTCAATTATGTCATCATGGGTACCATGGGGGCTTCTTTTTACCTGCTCGGGGTCGGTTATCTCTACATCAAAACCGGTTCCCTCAATATGGTGGACATCGGGGAAATTCTGCGCGGATCCGGTCTGTACGGATCGAAAACCATACTCGTCGCCCTGATGCTGATCCTGGTCGGATTGTGGATAAAAATGGCCTTTTTCCCCCTGCACGGCTGGTTGCCCAACGCCTATGCCTACGCCCCTTCATCGACCAGTTGCGTGCTGGCTCCACTCGTTACCAAAGTGACTGTTTATGTCATGGTTCGCATGATGATGACCGTATTCGGACCGGAGTACATCTTCTCATTTTTGGAATGGAGCCCTATCGTGGTCTGGATGGCGGTTATCGCCATCGTGGCGGGCTCCATCATGGCTCTGGCCCAGATCAATCTCAAAAAGATGCTTACCTATCTTATCGTGGCTGAAGTCGGCTATATGGTGGGGGGTGTCTGGATGGCCAACGAAACCGCATTTGTGGGCGCCTTCTACCATGTCGTGAGTGACGCCTTTATGACCCTGTGCCTCTTTTTAGCAGCCGGGGCCATCATTTTCCAAACGGGCAAACACACCATCCCGGAAATGGAGGGACTTTTTCGAAAAATGCCCTGGACCATGGTTGGTTTTACCATCGCCGGGCTGTCCATGATCGGCGTTCCGCCAACCTGTGGTTTTTTCAGTAAATGGTACCTCATCAGTGGTGCCATGGAGGCCGGCCATTGGGGTTATGTAGTAGCGTTGCTTTTTTCCAGCCTGATAAATGCCATCCTCTTCTTTCGAATATTTGAAGTGGCCTATTTTCCGAAATTCGATCCCCAGGAGGAATCGGCGGAAGAGGAAACAACGGGCAGGGCAGGGGAACCGCCCGCAACCATGCTGGGACCGTTACTGATCACGGCTGCTTGTCTCCTGCTCATCGGCATCTTCAATCAGGAAATCGTTACCCTTATTCGCCAGGCCGTGAACACGTTCGGCCCCATTGGTTTTATCGGTTAAAATGGAAACCGTCATCAGCAGCAAACCCCTCGTCGCCTGTGCGGTTTCCCTCCTGGCTGTCGTCCCCATCCTGCTTTCGCGGCGAAAACCCAACCTGC
>JAJFLT010000424.1 GCA_021772555.1 Opitutales bacterium
AAAATTTATGGCTGTAAGGGGCGATCACCTCTTCACACACCTGCAGCGCTATTTTGGCAAATGGCACAAGTCCTACTTCGCTCATGCTTACACAACCTAACACTTTTTCTCATTTGTACAAGAGCTTTTCAACAAAGCCAATCTATCTCAAACTCATAATGGCTCTTTGCATCGTCATCTTCGAATTTGAGATTGGTTCTAAAACCTATAAATTCCAAAGCAAAGAATTATCTTATGACTACAAAAAATTCTACTGATGACCTATCGTGGTTTGTTCATGACCGATTTGGCATGTTCATTCACTGGGGGATTTATTCTCTGGCCGCACGACATGAATGGGTAAAAAACCGGGAACACCTAACGGACGAGGAATATCAGAAGTATTTCGAGCATTTTAATCCAGATTGCTTCGATCCAAAAGATTGGGCACGCCAGGCGAGGGAGGCTGGGATGAAGTATGTGGTCATCACCAGCAAGCACCATGATGGATTTTGCCTTTGGGATTCGAAATACACCGGCTACAATGTCACCAAAACGCCTTGGGGCAGGGATCTCCTCAAACCTTTTGTTAGAGCTTTTCGAGATGAGGGTTTGCGCGTCGGGTTTTATTACTCGTTGTTAGATTGGCATCATCCGGAATATCCCATCGATTCACACCACCCGCAAAGTGAATCAAATGAGTTCCGAAAGAATAACGCGAAGCGCGATGTTAGTAAATACGCTGAATATATGCGAAATCAGGTCAAAGAACTGCTCACGCAGTATGGCGAAATCAATATTATCTGGTTTGATTTCTCGTTTCCGGGAGAGGACGGCAAAGGACGTGATGATTGGGAATCTCAAAAATTGATCGACCTTGCCCGTAAACTCCAGCCTGGTATTATCGTAAACAATCGCCTGGATTTACCCGGATCAAATGATTTTGAGACTCCTGAGCAATTTCAACCGCAGGAGCAGCCAAAGGACGTGGATGGAAATCCGGCGGTATGGGAAGCGTGCCAGACATTTTCAGGATCCTGGGGGTATCATCGTGATGAAAATAGTTGGAAGAGTGTGGAGCAATTATTGGGCATGTTGATTGATGGAGTGAGTAAGAATGGAAATCTGCTGCTCAACGTGGGACCAACTGCCCGCGGCACATTTGACCTGCGCGCCTGCGACCGCCTGGAAGGTCTTGGACAATGGATGAAATTAAACGGACGCTCAATCTATGGTTGCGGTTCCGCTCCAGATGACTGGAAGGCTCCCACGGATTGTCGCTACACCTGGAACCCCCAAACGAAGCGTCTTTACCTGCATCTGTTTGCCTGGCCATTCAGGTATATATGCCTCCCCGGGTTAAGAGGCAAATTTGGCTATGCCCAGTTTCTCCATGATGCAAGTGAAGTGTGTTTTTATAAGGCAGAAGAAAAAGGAAACAGTAGTTTTAAAATAACGCCCGGGGATCTTGTGTTGGAGCTGTCGATCCGAAAGCCCAATGTCAGTGTTCCGGTTGTTGAGTTGTTTTTAAACGATTGAAAATTTAATACTGGTTCTACTTTCTTCTTGCCCTAGAAAGTGTTCGTTTCATGTTACCTACACAAAAAGGCCTGCAAGTGATCCAGTTTCATTTTGATGAGAGCATAGCGTACCTGGCACGGACGGTGGAAACCGTTAAACCCTACCTTGACAAGGTGCACGCAGCAGTCGGTCCCCAACGCCCGGCCTTCGGTGGAGACTGGCCGGCCCGCACCCTGGAACCTCGCTTTCTAGCTGGATAGACATTGTCAAATCCTGGGCCAATGAAACGCTAGCCGAATTTGAAAACAGGGAATATACAGCGAAAATGCCAAACGAGTTTTCAGTATATAGTGATCAATACAGGATCATACAATAATCTGATTTTAGTGTTTTAACCGCACTATTAAACCGAATATGAAAATAAACCCAAAGACAGTTTCAAAAGGACATGCGGAGCATACTAAAGCTTCAGAACACAAAGGATTGCCCGGAACAATAGGACGGCCCTTAAAAATTACTTTTCTTGGCGCCGGTAGCATGTTCACACCGCGCCTGGTTAATGATATCGTTCAAATTAGCGGGGATCAGGGTGGGACTTTCGCCCTTGTTGATATCGACGAATTTCGTCTTAATCAAATGGGGCGTCTGATCCGCAAAATCATCCGCAATACCGGCAAAAAAAAGTGGAAGGTGATTACTGCACCCTCGAGGCGAAAAGTGCTAAAAAATTCCGATTTCCTGATTAATTGCATCGAGGTAAGCGGCGTGGAGTGCGTTCGCCACGATAACGATATACCTTTAAAATATGGAATCAACCAGTGTATCGGCGATACCGTTGGCCCAGGAGGTCTCTTCAAGGCTCTTCGCACGATTCCTGTCTGGTTGGAAATTTTGCGAGATTGTGAACGCCTTTGCCCGGAGGCGACTGTCCTGAACTATACCAACCCGATGGGTATGCTTTGTTTGGCCGCGGGGCGCGTGAGTTCGATGAATGTGGTGGGTCTTTGCCACTCGGTTCAGGGCACAAGTAGCCTTCTGGCCAAACGCTCAAAGATTCCCATCGAAGAAATGGAGTGGGAGTGTGCCGGTATCAATCACCTGGCGTGGTTTGTGAAGCTTCAGCATCAGGGAAACAATCTATATCCCCGGCTTATTAAGGATGCCAAATTGGACTTGAGGCGTGCTTTTAAGGAAGGGTGGACCGATGAAGAATCAATGGCTGATCCACTGAAGATTGAACGACCGGAATATCAACGAGACCTCGTGCGCAAGGATATGATGGTCCATTTTGGCGCCTTCATCACCGAATCGAGCGGCCACCTCTCCGAATACTTGCCCTATTACCGAAAACGTCAGGACCTTATAAAAAAATATATTCGTCCCGGATACGATGGCGGATCGAGTTTTTACGCCAACAACTGGCCTCAGTGGCGGGAAAATCATAATTCTGACCGCTCTTCCATGCTCAAGGGGAAAATACCGGCTACCTGGGAGCGAAGTTGGGAATATGCCAGTTGGATCATCGAAGCGAGGGAGAAGGATAGTCCTTTCCGCATACATGGAAACGTCATGAATCGGGACGGCATGGGCGGGACATTGATTAGCAATCTTCCCGCCAACGGGTGCGTAGAAGTTGCCTGCATGATTGACCAAAACGGAATAAATCCGACACGCTTTGGAGAACTTCCAGCTCACATGGCATCCCTCTGTGCGTCGAACATGCATATGATCGGGTTGGGAGCGCAGGCGGCGATCGAGCGGAGCAAAGAACTGGCTATCCAGTCATTGTTGGTGGACCCATTGACCAGTGCCGTCTGCTCCCCGGCTGAAATCCGAAAAATGACTCTGGAAATGTTTCGGGCAGAGAAAGAATTTCTACCAGAATATCGGTAGAATCTAACTTACTGTTAATTGTTGTGACCGCCACCTTTTATACGAGAGTGGGCTGCTTGCTGGGACCATAGGGCATTTACATCCTCATCCGAGCCATTATATCATAAGGATTTAATGGAAGAATTACCAATCATTAAAAAGGCCCGGGCCCAAGGCGGAAGGCTGGCGTTCCGATGCGGCGACCGCGAAACAAGCTATGACGATTTGTTGCACGAGTCCGTCCGGGTAGCCGCGGCACTGCTCGCCGGTGAAAAGGATTTGAACGAGATGCGCGTGGCCTTTCTAGCGCCGACAGGAGAAGCCTATGCAGCAGTTCAGTGGGGTATCTGGCGTGCGGGTGGCGTAGCGGTGCCGCTTTGCCTTTCGGCGACAGAGCCGGAGCTGGATTACACGCTTAAAGACAGTCAGGCGGATGTGGTTGTCGTCACAACGGCTTATGCGAATAAAGTACTGACACTAGTCGGCAAACTCGGATGTCGGCTGTTAATATTAGAGGAAATCGATGGAGCGGAGCCCGTGGCATTTCCTCAAGTGGATACTTCACGCCGTGCCATGATCCTTTACACGAGTGGCACCACCAGCAGCCCTAAAGGCGTCGTGACCACTCATGACAACATCAACGCGCAAATCCTGACTCTCGTTGATGCCTGGAAGTGGCGCGCCGATGACAGCATACCGTTGTTTCTGCCATTGCATCATATTCACGGAATTATTAACGTGATGTCCTGCGCCTTGTGGAGTGGCGCTCTGATAGAGCCGTTTGCCCGTTTTGATGTGGAGCTGGCGCTGGCGCGTGTATCAGCCGGAGCCTACTCCGTCTTCATGGCGGTGCCCACGATTTACGTCAAACTGATCGAGGCCATCCGGCAGATGTCCGATCCAGGGCGCAAGGCAGTCATCGCTGGATTTGGCGGCATGCGTTTGATGATTTCCGGCTCGGCGGCGCTCCCGGCGAGCGTGCACGAGGAGTGGACGGCATTGACCGGGCAGAAGCTTTTGGAGCGCTACGGAATGACGGAAGTCGGTATGGCGTTGTCCAATCCCTGCGACGGAGAGCGGCGCCCGGGCGCGGTTGGGCAACCGCTTCCCGGTATGCAGGTGCGCCTCAAGGCGGAGAGCGGCGCTATTGTTGATGAGGAGGGCGTACCCGGGGAAATTCAGGTCCAGGGGCTCTGCGTTTTTTCCGAGTACTGGAACCGTCCGGAGGCGACAGCGGAATCCTTTGACGAAGGATGGTTCCGCACGGGCGACATGGCCGTTATTGAGTCCGGTTATTACCGCATTATGGGACGGCTCTCGGTGGACATTATCAAGAGCGGCGGTTACAAGCTATCGGCGCTGGAAATCGAGGCGGTGCTGTTCGATCATCCCGATATCCGGGAGTGCGCCGTAGTGGGTGTTTCCGACAGGACCTGGGGAGAGGCTGTTGCGGTAGCGGCCGTGCTGGAGGATGGCCGCAGTCTATCCTTGGAGTCCATGCGCGAATGGTGCCGCGAACGCTTGAGCGTCTATAAGATCCCCCGACGCCTGATCGTGACGGACAAGCTTCCGCGGAATGCGATGGGCAAGGTGACTAAACCGGCGTTGTCGGCTTTGTTTGCCGGGAACTAGCCCGAACCGATGAATGGCCGATAAATGCCGCAATCAGGAACTGTTCCTGAGTGTGACCGAAGCGTGTGCGGTGGTCGAACAATGGCGACCCAAATACAACGCGAAACATCCCCACAGTCGATTAGGCTTTCACTCACCCCACACATATGCCAGACTCCGGCCAACAATCAACAAAGCAGCGGCTGGCTCCATTCGGCCAACGGCCTCATTCCACCACCCGCTGCAAAGCCTACAATACCTAACCTCCAGAAATATTCTCACTTAAAGTGGTAGCAAAGATGGGGTCCGATCACTTGCTCATTGGTTTTTTTCCATTTCGTTTTTGTTTCTAATTACCGGTTCATTTTAACTCTCAAGCATTGAGCGCGATGACCGGTGTGCGGTCGCCTTTGAAATACCGGAGGATGTCGATGGTGTCGATGATCAGTGACAGGCTATCGACGATAATCACGGCCAATAACCAATAAGCAAAGGCGCTATCGGCCGGTGCGTGATCCAGCCTCGTCCCCAGCCAGAACAGCATGGGAAGCCAAGCGATATGGCCAATGCCGAGTAAACGGACGTAACCTTTCTCGCTGAAAATAACCGACATGATCAATAGACCAGCAATCGCTGTCGCCGAGACGACCTGAGCTTCCAGCGTGTGGATGAAAAAGAGCGGAACGATTATATTGGCCGCCACAAGCATCCCTAGCCATATCCGCCAGAGGATAGGCAGGATCATCATAGTCTTCGCGAAATTTATCATTGATTTCATTTGTTTTATCTCCTTCTAAATAAATTTAACTGCTCGCGCCTCCCTCAGGGGTGCAGATGGAATACTTTGTTCATGATCTTCCACTCCCCGTCGACCTTCAGCAACGTGAACAGATCGGTGAACCGGTAGCCGGTCCAGTTATCGAGTTCGACCCGAACTGTGGCGACGGTGTCAATAAGGTCGATGCTGGCGATCCATGCCTGCAGGTCCGTCGCGGGACCGGTCTCATCATTCCAGTCAAAGAGCTGCTGGATGGGGCCGGCGAAGAGGTCGTCACCGACGTAACCAAAGACCGTCGCGTCCTGGTGGAAGGCGGGTTTCATGTCTTCACCCTTGCCGGATCTGGCTCCATTGATGTATTGCCGGACGACCTTGGCGATCGTGTTATACTCGCTTACGTTGTTATTTGTATTACTCATGTGTGTCATACCTTACGTAGTTTAATTTTTGATTTTTGGCCCGTCGACGGACCAGGTTGATTGTAAAACGAAGGTTCGAATTACCAGGGATCTCGCTCACTTACTTATTATACCTCTGACATACCACCATCGGCGACGTATTCGCTACCGGTGACATAAGAGGCGTCGTCCGACAGTAGGAAAGCTGCCACAGCGGCGACCTCCTCCGGTTCGCCGAAACGACTCATCGGCACGGCGGTGAGAATTTGTTCGGCAAACTGCTGCAATTGCTCCTGTGGAATACCGGTGCGATCCCAGAAATCCGAACCGATTGGCCCGGGACTGACTGCATTAACCCGAATCTTTCGACCAGCCAGTTCGTTAGCCAAAACGCGGGTAATGGTTCTTATCGCCCCTTTCGTTGAATTGTAAATGATGCCACCGGGCAACCCGAGATCACGAGCAACCGAGGCATTGAACACGATCGAGCCACCTTCCCGCAGCAGCGACGAAATGGCTTTCACCTGGAGGATCGGACCGCGGACGTTTACTGCGTATTGGCGGTCGAAATCGTCAGTAGTCACATCGGTGTGCGGAACGAAAGTTCCATGCCCAGCATTGAGAAATGCCGCATCGATCTCACCGAATTCCGATTTCACGATTTTACCGAGTCGCTCTGCGGCGGCCGGGTCGCCGGCGTCGTTCACGAGCGTCATAACATTGTGTAACTCCGCCTTCGCGGCATCGAGCTTCTCTCTATTCGTTCCGGTAATAAGAACGCGTCCGCCTTCGGCGACAATTCGTTCAGTAGTGGCCTTTCCGATACCACTGGATCCGCCCGTAATGAGAACGAATTTGTCATCAAAGCGTCTGGCTTGCGTGAATTTATTGCTCATGATATTTCTTCCTTTTTTAGTTTATATGATTTAACCTACTTACTAGTAGGTATGTTAAATGCTTAAAAAAAACTTACTCCCTGGGTTTTAGGTTACTTCTGAGCTGGCGGATCACTCTGTCGAATTGACTCTTCCCTTGAGCCCGGCCGATTTGCATTGCGCCTTGCACGGCAGTGAAAATGTAAATCGCCTGGTCCATGGATTCACCCGGAAAGTCCATCGTGCCTTGTTTCCGACCGGCTTGAATTACTCCCGTGATCCACGAAATTATAAAGCTTATCAGGGCTGCCATTTCGTCCCGAACGCTTTCCGGAACGTCTTTGTAATCCGCTTGTACTGAACCAGCGGCGCAGATTCGATTTTCGGTTTCTACTATCCCGTCCACCATCTTCAGGTATCCTTCAAACTGTTTCCAGGGATCGTCACTTTGTTTAGTGGATCGCATTAACACCGACTTGATTTGTTCGTGATATCGTTCAGCAGCAGCTACCCCGAGAGATTCCTTCGAGGGGAAATGATGATGAATAGCGGCCTTACTGATACCCAGTTGCTCCGAAAGGTCCCGATAGCTGAATGCGCTATAACTTCGGTGCTGAATCAGCGTCAAAGCGAGGTCCAGAATCTCTGATTTTCTATCTTGCATCAGGTTAAAATTACCTACTAGTAAGTCAGTGTCAATTGTTTTTTTCACTTTTTTTTAGGTGATGTGACCGCCGAAAACATCCCCACAGCCGATTAGGCTTTCACTCACCCAACACATATGCCAGACTTTGGCCAACATTCAACAAAGCAGGGTCTGGCTCCATTCGGCCTACGGCATCATCCCGCCACACCCCGTAAAACCTACAATAACAAACCTACGGAAATACTCTCACTTAAAGTGATAGCAAAGATGGGGTCCGATCAGTTTTTCACAAACATAATGTCTATGAAGTTAACTACGATGGTTTTACGAACGGTCATAGCCGGTTTTGCCACCGGGCTCGCCACTTTGTTGCATGGTCAGCCGCTGATCGTCACCGCCACCCACGAGCTGGACGCTCCTCGGGCGGCCGAGGTGATTGAAGTGCCATGGTCTGCGATGACCGAACATTTTCCGAAGCCGATGATGGATCATTTTCGTGTCCGGCGAGTCGCGGACGGTAAAGAGATAGCCAGCCAAGTGATCAATTTCGGTCCCACGGCGGGTGGTGTCGGCGTGCGTGCGTTGATCTTCCAGCACGATTTTGCCGCGGGTGAGCGTTCGGCGGCTTTTCGCATCGAATTCTCGGAGAACCCGGTGGCGCCGTATCCGGCCAAGGTCTTTGCACGCTACGTGCCGGAGCGGCTCGATGACTTTGCGTGGGAGAACGACCTCCTCGCCCATCGCACTTACGGTCCCGCGCTGGCCGCTCCCGCTGCCCCCGGCTCAAACAAGGAAGTCCTTGTCAGCAGCGGTCTGGACGTTTGGGTCAAACGGGTTGATTACCTCGTCATCGACCGATGGTATCTCAAGGAGCACGAGGGCTTTGATTACCATCAGGACACCGGGGAAGGTCTCGATGCCTATTCGGTCGGCACTTCCCGGGGCGCCGGGGGAACCGGCATCTGGGATGGCCGGCAGCTCCATGTGTCGGGAAACTGGGAGTCGTGGCGTGTCCTCGCGAACGGACCGATCCGGGCGGTGTTCGAGTTGGATTACGATGCGTGGGACGTGGGTGGCGTCCAAGTGTCAGAGGTCAAGCGGTTCACGGTCGATGCGGGGCATCAATTCGATCGGGTGGAGAGCACCTTCACTGTCAAAGGAGACGCCTCAGGACTGACGGCAGCGATTGGGATTTCGAAACACAATGATGTGCCCGCGCAGTTGGCGACGGAATCCAAGGAGGGGTGGATGGCTTTTTGGGAACGCTACCCGGCAAACGGCAGCCTGGGGACCGGTGTGGTTCTTGAGCCGGGAAAAATTACGGGCATGACCGAGGATGAAGCCAATCACCTGCTGCTGGCCAAGCTGACATCCGGACTACCGTTGCGTTACTACGTCGGGGCCGGTTGGGAGCTTCGCGGCCCCGTCACGTCCTCCGAAGACTGGAATTCCTTTGTCACACACTTTTCGCATCGGATCCGGTCTCCGCTGCAACTCTCCATCGCTCCATCGTCGTCGACCACTGCTACACCACCGGACGCGGATATACACCCCGCCGCGGTTCTCAAGGTCATGGAGCGTGTGGCGGACTGGCAGCTCGCCAATCCAAGCTCGCATTCGCCCACGGACTGGAGCCAGTCGCCCGGTTACGCAGGGATGATGGCATTGGCGGGAATTTCGAGTAATCCACGCTACCGTGATTCCATGGTCGCCATGGGCGAACAAAACAAATGGCAACTCGGACCCGTTTTCTATTTCGCCGACGATCATGCCATCGGAC
>JAJFLT010000425.1 GCA_021772555.1 Opitutales bacterium
CTCTGCCGGGAATGCTTTATGGAAAAATTATGCGCAGCGAACAGGCTCATGCCAGGGTCTTAAAAATAGATAAAAGCAAAGCCCTCGCTCTGGAGGGGGTGAAGGCGGTCATCACACACGAGGACGTGCCTAAGACCGTGCATCCCGGGGCTCCGGCCCCGCGAGTCGGCCAGCTTGTGGCCGACCAACGCGTTTTGGCTGAGAAAGCCCGCTACATGGGCGACGGCATCGCGGCGGTGGCGGCCACGACGGAGGAAATCGCCGAGGAAGCTCTGCAATTACTGAAGGTCGAATACGAACCGCTCCCGGCCGTTTTTGATACCGATGAGGCCATGAAGCCGGATGCCCCCAGCATTCACGACACGGAGGGGAACCTGGTCGGGCCGCCTTTCATCATTGAGCGGGGTGATGTCGAGATTGGATTTACCGAGGCGGACACGATTTTTGAAGGTTATTATGAAACCGGACGACCCGTTCCCTGCTACATGGAGCCAAACGCCTGCCTCTGCCGGTTCGACCGTGGAGGCAAGCTGACCATCTGGAGTTCTACCCAATGCGCCTTTATGGTGCGGGGCATTTTGAGCCATGTGTTGGACATACCGGCGCATGACGTGCGCGTCATCGTCGAGCACATGGGCGGTGGCTTCGGGGCCAAGCAGGACCTTTATCAACACGAATTCGTGTGCGCCATCCTGGCTCGTGAAACCCGCAGGCCGGTTAAAATGGAATACACCCGCAAGGAGAGTTTTCTGGGTGGCCGCACCCGGCATCCCACGCGGATTTATTTGAAACAAGGCCTGGCCAAAGACGGAACGCTGACCGCCCGGGAAGTCCGTTATGTTTCCAATACCGGCGGTTATGCTTCTCACGGCCTGGGTATTACCGCGGTGGGTTGTCTGGATATCGCCTCTCTTTACCGATGCGAGAAAAACCTCAAAATTGAAGGTATTTCCGTTTACACCAACAATCCCATCTCCGGGGCCTATCGAGGGTTCGGCGCGGTGCAGGCCTATTTTGCCCTGGAGACGCAGATCGATGAAATGGCGGCGGCGCGAGGCGAGGATGCGGTCGATTTCAGGCTCCGGAACATTGTCGGAGATGGCGACCTGAGCCCGTCTGAACACCACATCCTGGGTGACGGTCTGGTCGCCTGTTTAAAACGCGGCGCGCAAGAAACCAATTGGTACGAGCGTAAAAAATCCAGCCAACCGAAGGAAAAATTTCTCAAACGGGGTTGGGGCGTGGCGACCGAGATGCACAGCAGCGGAGCTTATCCAGACATCGCCGAGCAGTCCAACGCGGTCATTAAAATGAACGAGGACGGCACCGTGAATCTTTTGATCGGAATGGCCGATCTGGGCACCGGAACCCGCACCATGGCGGCCCAGATTGCGGCCGAGGTGTTGGGTGTGCCGCTCGAGGACATCAGCGTGATCGATGGCGATACCGATGTGGCCCCCTTCGATATCGGAGCCTATGCCAGCCGCACGACCTTTGTTGGTGGCGGAGCCGTTCTCAAGGCGGCCAAACACCTCAAACGGCAACTTCTGGAACTGGCCTCGCAGCGGATGAACGTCCCCTGGGAGGAATTGGCCCTGAGCGGAGGCCGGGCTTTTGTGAAGGGCTCGCCCGATCGGGCAATGGAAATCGGAGATTTGGTCACTGGAGAGGGAGGCCGCCCGCCCCGAACCCTAATTGGTCAGGGAAACAACGAACCCACTGTGGCCTACTCTTTCGGAGCCCATTTCGCAGAGGTGGAGGTGGATATCGAAACGGGTCAAATCCGGGTTTTGCAGGTAGTGGCCGTGCATGAAATCGGCCGGGCCATCAACCCGATTGCCGTGGCCGGGCAGATCGAAGGCGGCATCCAGCAGGGAATGGGGCAGGCTCTGACCGAGGATTTTATTATCGATAAAAAAACGGGACGGGCATTAAATCCCAGTTTCGTTGATTACAAGATGCCCCTGGCCCTCGATATGCCGAAGATCAAGACCATTATTCTGGAGGAATACCCCGACCCCGGTGGACCGTTTGGGGCCAAAGGCATCGGGGAAGATCCCATCATCCCCATCGGCCCGGCCATTGCCAACGCAGTATTTGATGCCACCGGTGTGCGCATGAGGGAAATTCCCATCACCCCCGAAAAATTTCTTAAAGAATTGGCAAAAATTAATACCGCATACAACGAGATCGATTAGAAAATTATGAAACCACCCATTTTTGATAGTTTAACCCATATCAGCCGGGGGGCTGATGATGTTGTTGGATGGGGCCCCCGGTTTTTGGCCGAGGACCTCATCGCGCAGATGGATGCTCCCCGGAAAGTTCTCGGCGAATCCGCCCGAATCGACAAAGCGATCGTTTTTCCCGCCCTGGGGGAAACGGTTCCCACCTCCGAATTATCTTTCCGGGAGCAGCACGAATATGTGCTCGCAAGCGTGCGCAAACACCCTGACCGTTTGATCGGAGGGGCCATTATCCACGCCCGTTTATGGAATGACGATGTGGCCGGCCAACTGGAATCGATGGTCCAGGAGGATAATTTCAGGATGCTGTATATTCATCCCTCATTTCACAAATACTGGCTGCCCATTTCAACTCCCAGTGAGAGTGAGGGGTCGAAACAGTTGCTCTACCCGGTATTCGAGTTTGCCCGCAAATGGTCGTTGCCGGTGTTATTGCATACCGGCGAGCCACCCTATGGATTGCCCGCCACGGTTGAGTTTGTGGCCGGTCAATTCCCCGACGTAAGCATGATCATCGCTCACATGGGGACCCAGGGAGTGGTTTACACACTGGAGTCCTTGCTGGTGGCGAAGAATCACCCCAATGTTTTGCTGGAAACCAGTTTTACCCAATGCCACATGCTCATTGAGAGCGTCCATTCGCTGGGCCCCGAGCGGGTGATTTTCGGCAGCAATTGCCCACCCATGGAACCGACCCAGCAGCTGATGACGGTCGAGGAATCGCTCACTCTGGCGCCACCCATTGGCATGAGTCTCTCTTTTGACAACACGCGCAAAGTGCTCGGCGGCAATTTAGCCGGGCTGATCCAAAAAACCGATGCGGCCGTAGCCCAACAATAGGAAACCTTTATTATGCCTCGTATAATTATAGATTCACACAACCACATCATCAACCACCGGGAGCCCGTTTGGGGCTGGGGGCCGCAGTACACGGGGGAGGATCTCCTCGCCACCATGGACCGCGATTACGATGTGATGGGAGAAACGCGCCATGTGAGCAAGGCCGTCACGATGGGTTCGCTGGGGATCACCGCCCTGGGCGACCACACCATGGCGGAGGCGCATAAATATGTCCGCGAGTGTGTGCAAAGACATTCCGGCCGCCTTTACTTAAACGCCGTTTACAATCCCCGCATATGGAACGTTGATGAATTGAACGAGGTCGATCAATGGGTTGAGGACTCCAATCTGGTCATGCTCAAGCTTCACCCCACGATGCACAATTTCCTCTTGCCCATGGGCAATCCCTATCCGGGGCGGGAAACGACCAAACTGGTCTATCCATTGTTCGAGAAAGCCCGCCAACTGGACGTTCCGGTAATGATCCACATGGGCGAGCCGCCACACTCCAACCCCTCATCCATCGACCCGATTGCCAGGGAATTTCCCGATGTGTCCATCATTATCGCCCACTCGGGAGCCAATAATGAAACCAGCTACGCGTTGGCGGCAACCATCGTGGCGCGGCACAACGACAATGTCTTTTTGGGAACCAGTTGGGTGCAACCGCTGGACCTGAGCGAGATGTATTATGCCGTGGGCGCCAGCAAGATCATTTTTGAAAGCGATTGCGCTCCTCAATCCATGGGCCACCAGATGCGGCAGGTCATCAACCTGCACCTGCCGCCGCCTTTGGGCGTGGGCGCCACCGCAGACGAAGTCTATGACATGATTGGCGGCAACATCGCCCGACTGTGCAAAATTCCGGTGGAAGAGCCCGTCGGTGCATAAGCGCCGATTGCACAATTTTTTCACGGTGAAAAACAACCTCTGGCATTTGGTCCTTATTTCTCTTGGCCTCTTCTTGTCTGCACTGGCGGGAGGATGTTCCGGCGGTGCTGAAAAAAGAGACGACAGCGATGTTTTCAAAGTCGGTCTGCTTAGTCCGGGACCGGTCAACGGACAGGGTTGGACACAGATTGCCTACGAGGCTCTGCTCAAGATCGAGAAAGAATTGGGGGCGCAGATCAGCTATGTGGAAGTGGAGCAATCCCCGGCCCTTTTCGAGCGGGCCTTTCGCGATTATGCCAGCCAGGGCTATCAAATGGTTTTGGGTCATGGGTTCGAGTTTCAGGATGCCGCACTCGCCGTGGCCAAGGATTATCCCGACACCTGGTTTTTCATTTCCAGCAGTAAAATTCACGAAGGCAATGTCGTGGGGGTGGATTCCGATTCGAGCCAACCTTTTTACTTGATGGGAATAGCAGCGGCCAAAATGGGCCGTGGAGCCGGGCTCATCGGAGGCGTGGAAATACCACCCATCACCAACGCGTTCATTGGTTTCACAAACGGCGTCCGCAGCGTTAATCCCGATTTTCCGATCAGCACGACTTATCTCGGCAGTTGGACAGACGCGGCGGCGGCCAAAGAGGCGGCCTTGAGCATGATCGCCGAAGGCGCCGACTTCATCATACCCGACGCAGATGCGGCTGGCTCAGGGGTATATCAGGCGCTCAATGAAACCGGGCCCGGCTATTGGTCCTTCGGAATTTACAACGACTATACCTCTCAAGCTCCGAACAATATGATGGGCAATTATTTTAACGATTATGGTCAAGGCCTCGTTAATATTGCCCGGCAGGTGCGGGCCGGAAATTTTGAAACACAGTCCAATCTTGTATTCGGAGTTAAGGACAGGGATGTGATCTGGGTCGAGTTTGAAGAGGGCAGGGCGTCTGCGGAAGTTCTGGAGTCGGTCGAAAAGGCCATTGAGGGAATTATCGCCGGAAGCATAAACACGTTGGCGCCTATTCGGTAACCAAGGAAGCCGTGGAAGCCAAGGAGCCGGAAACTACCCAGAATTCTTCGTCCAACCGGTCGGAATCGAAATTTTTTTCCACTCCAATTCAAATTCTCAAGTCATTCGGGCGAATCATGGCGCCGCCTTCCGCGGCCGTGGCCGTGGCCTTGCTGGTGGGAGGGATTCTTCTATTATTCGCCGGCTACTCTCCGCTGAAAGCCTACGCAGTGATGTGGACAGGGGCTTTCGGTTCCTTAAACAATCTGGCTGAAACGCTTCTCAAATCTACGCCGCTGATCTTGATCGGCTCGGGATTGGCGGTGGCCTTTCGCAGCGGCATCTGGAACATTGGGGCGGAAGGGCAACTTTATGCCGGGGCGGTGGCGGCAACCTTGGCCGGGATCGTTTTCACGGGTCTGCCCGCATTTCTCTTGGTGCCCCTGGTTTTAATGGCCGGAATGTTGAGCGGGGCGATTTGGGGAGGCCTGGCGGGTTTTTTGAAAGTGCGGTTTGGGGCCAGCGAAATCGTGACAACCATCATGCTGAATTTTCTGGCTATCATCGCCACCAGCTATCTCGTCACCGGTCCCATGATTGAGGCCGTGGGCAAGTTTCCCCAAACGGCCCAAATTGCCGACGCGGCCCGGCTTCCCCGCATTCTCCTCCCCACGCGATTGCATGTCGGGTTTCTGTTGTCCCTGGGAGTGGCCGTGGCAACTTATTTGCTGCTCTTCAAATCGAGTCGCGGTTATGCTCTACGCACGGTGGGCATAAGCCCGGATGCGGCACGGTATGCAGGTATCAACGTAGGGGCGGGTCTTTTGGCTGCCATGGCCATCAGCGGTGGAGTGGCGGGTTTGGCTGGTGCGGTCGAGGTGACCGGACTGACCTTCCGGCTCTACCAGGAGATTTCGCCCGGTTACGGCTTCGATGGGATCGCCGTTGCACTGCTGGCCAACAACAATCCCATTGGCGTTATTTTCACTGGCATCCTGTTTGGGGCGCTTCGCTCTGGTTCCGAGGTCATGCAGATGAATGCGCAGGTGCCTTCGGTTCTGGTTTCAGTCATCCAAGGGGTGGTGTTGCTCTCGGCGGCGGCGCTCGGCGTATTTCGAATCACCCAGACCAATAACCAGGAGGAGTAGTTTATCATGGACCCTCTTGTTATAGTATCCTTTTTAGCAGCGGTTTTGGCGGCCACCTGGCGACTGGCCACTCCTTTTATTTACACCTCATTGGGGGAGGTATTCTCGGAACGGGCCGGGGTGTTGAATATCGGACTCGAGGGCGTTATGCTGATCGGGGCATTCACCGCATTTTCCATTACATTTTTCACCGGCAGTCCGGTTTGGGGATTAGCTGCGGCCATGGCCGGCGGACTGACTTGCGGACTGCTTTTCGCGTTTTTAACCGTTTCCCTGAAGGCCAACCAAATCGTGGTGGGAGCGGCGTTCAACCTGGTGGGTCTCGGTTTAACCAGTTTTCTTTATCGTTCCATATTTTCCGGGCGTATGGAGACGGCCCGGGAATACGCTTCCTTTTCGCCACTTGAAATTCCATTATTGAGCCGTCTGCCATTTTTTGGAGAGGCTTTATTTCAGCAAAATTTAATGGTTTATGCTACACCATTTGTAGTTCTGGCGGGTGCATTCGTTCTCTATCGGACCGCCTTCGGCCTTTCCGTGCGATCGACCGGGGAACACCCGCGAACGGTGGATGCGGCGGGGTTGCCGGTGGGTTTAATTCGTTACGCCAGCGTTCTCATCGGTTGCGCGCTGGCCGCTGTTGGGGGCGCTTACTTAACGGTTGCCCACACCAACCAGTTTAATGAGGGCATCACCTCCGGTCGAGGTTTCATCGCTTTGGCCGTGGTCGTAATCGGTCGATGGTCACCGTGGGGGGCATTTTTCATATCACTTTTATTCGGATTCTTTTACGCCCTTCAGTTGAGGCTTCAGGCCGTTTCCGGAATCACCATTCCCTACCAGTTTTTACAAGCGTTGCCCTATTTGTTGACTTTGGTGGTATTTGTAACCCTCCGCAAACGTGCCGACGCGCCGAGCGCCCTCGGTGTGCCTTACAAGTCTTCCTGAGTAGTGGGCCTTGATTATGAGTGAAACGATTCTCAAACTGGATAAGATCGTAAAAACGTTTCCCGGAACGGTTGCTAACCGAGGCATCAGTTTGGAGATAAGGAAGGGCGAAATCCATTGCTTGCTGGGGGAGAATGGCGCTGGAAAAACCGTATTGATGAGCATCGTTTACGGTCTTCATCAAGCCGATTCAGGCCACATCTTTTACCAAGGTGAGCCCATTGACTTGCGATCACCCAAAGACGCAATCAAGCGTGGCATCGGTATGGTTCACCAGCACTTTATGTTGGTGCCAAACCTGACCGTGGCGGAAAATATCATACTGGGGCAATACCCGCCATGGAAGGTTTTGCGGCGGATGGATCAGGTGGAAAGGCGGATCGAAAAACTGAGCCAGAAATTCGGTTTGAAGATCGATCCCAAAGCTCCCGTGCATCGTCTTTCGGTGGGAGAGCAGCAGCGGGTGGAAATTCTGAAGGCGCTTTATCACGGCGTTGATTTGCTCATTTTGGACGAACCGACAGCCGTGCTCACCCCGCAGGAGTCGTCCGGGCTTCTTCGATTTTTAAAAGAAATGGCGGGGCACGGATTGACCGTTATTTTTATCACACACAAGCTCGACGAGGTAATGCAGGTCAGCGATCGAGTAACGGTTTTGCGTGATGGTCGCAAGGTGGAAACGGTCGACACCTCTGAGGCCAATCCACGAATTTTGGCGAAACTTATGGTCGGGCGTGAGGTTTTTCTGGAACAGCCATCCAAAAAAGGAACTCAAGGAGAGGAGGTATTATCCGTCAGAGACCTGTCCGTTGACGATGAGCGTCGTTTGCCCGCGGTAAAAGGAGTGACCTTCTCGGTGCGAAGCGGAGAAATTGTTGGAATCGCCGGAGTGTCCGGGAATGGGCAAAGTGAGCTGGCTCTGGCGTTGGCCGGTCTGTCGCCGACGGCCGAGGGTGAAATCGAATTTTGCGGCGAGGTTGCGCATAATATCAGTCCTCGCAAATTGAGTCGGCTTGGATTCGCCCATGTGCCCGAAGATCGTCATAAAATGGGTATTGTTCTGCCGTTTACGGTCGCGGAAAATTGTATATTGCATGATTTCGATAATCATCCCTACGCCCGAAACGGTTTCCTGCAATCGAAGACGATTACGGCTCATGCCAACGATTTGGCGCAAAGATATGACGTTAGACTCAGCGGGGTGGAGCAGCGAATCGGCGAACTTTCCGGGGGGAACCAACAAAAGATCGTTATGGCGCGGGAATTGCATCGCAGACCACGCCTCCTGTTGGTCAATGAACCGACCCGTGGCATCGATATTGGCGCCACCGAGTTTGTCCGTCGTCAAATTGCGGCTCAGAGGGATGCCGGTGCAGCCGTTTTATTAATCTCGTCTGATCTAGAGGAACTATTTGCCTTGAGTGACCGTCTGCTGATTTTTTTCGAAGGGCGAATTGTGGGAGAAACACCAGCCCGTAAGGAGTTGATTGAAGAGATCGGGTTGATGATGGCGGGAAAATCGATGGAATCCTTTTCCGCAGAAAAATGATGAGGAACACGAGTTTACTTTGTTCGCTTGCGCAGGACATTAGTTCGGGTTATTGAAACAGACCAGAGACCGAAAACGTGAAACGATTGATTATAGGCATAACCGGCGCCAGCGGCGTTATCTACGGCATTCGCATGCTTGAAATATTGCGGCAATTGCCGGATGTGCGAACTCACCTTATTTTGAGCAATGCAGGGAAGCGCACTGTGCTTCTGGAGACGGATTTCTCCATCGCCGATGTCGAGAAACTGGCCGACGAAGTGAGTTCCCTTGGGGACATCGCCACCAATATTTGCTCGGGCTCTTTTAAGACCGATGGCATGGTGGTGGCCCCTTGTTCGATTCATTCTCTTTCCGGAATCGCTCACTCCGTGTGCGATAACCTGATACTCAGGGCCGCCGACGTAGTTTTGAAAGACAGGCGGAGACTGCTCCTGTTAGTGCGCGAAACACCTTTGCACCGAGGTCATATTGAACTCATGGATCGCGCCGCCAAATTGGGAGCCATCATCATGCCACCGGTTCCCGCCTTTTACCACCGCCCGGAGAAGTTGGCCGACATCATCGACCAAACGGTCAACCGCGTCCTCGACCTGATGGATATCGAATTGGATGAGGATTTGTTTGAGCGTTGGCAAGGCCCCGGCTCCGAGCAGCCTGATAACACGAAATAAATAAGGAAGATTTATGGCATCACTGAGAACTTTTCTCGAATCTCTGACGGAAGAGGAGACACTTCGTTTTGAAGAGCCCCTCGAACTGGATTATACGCCGACCGCGCTGGCTCTTGAATTGGAAAAAGAGCAGAAATTTCCCTTGCTCTGGTTTGAGAAACCCAACGGTTTCGACATGCCGGTGGTGGCCAATATTTTTGCCGACAGAGACCGCATCGCCCATATCGCGGGAGCACCCGATGCGGCCGGGTTCAACGAAACATGGTTACAGGCGGAAAGCCAACCCATTCCACCTCGCCTTGTCGAATCCGGCCCGGTTCAGGAAGTAATCTTTACCGGTGAAGAAGTGGATGTGCAGACACTCCCCATCAGCCGCCATTTTCAGGCCGATGCCGGGCGCTATATAGGCTCCGGCATATTGATCTGCAAAGACCCCGACACGGGCGTGCGCAACCTCAGTTATCAGCGTTTGCAATTGAAGGGTAAAGACCGCTTTGGGGCCAGCCTGCACTCCCGTGGCCATATCTGGGACCACTTGATTCGCTCGCGAAAAAAGGGCAAAAATCTTGAGGTGGCGGTGGTCATCGGGGCGCATCCGGCCATTTACCTCGCCGCCGCCGCCAAGGTGGCCATGGAGGTGGACGAGCTGGACATCGCGGGCGGGCTTTTGGGTAAACCGGTCGATCTGGTAAAATGCCGCACCATCGACATCGAAGTTCCGGCCGAGGCGGAGATCGTTATAGAGGGCGAATTACTGGCCGATGAGAGTGAGGAGGAGGGACCCTACGGCGAGTACACCGGCTACTCCACCTACCGTTCGACCCGTAACGTATTCGTTGTCAAGGCGGTCACCCGGCGGGAGAAACCGATTTATCTGGACATCATTCCGGGCAATTCGAGCGAGCATCTTTTACTCGGACGCTGCGCCAAGGAAGCGCATGTATTCGAGCGCTTGAGGGAGGTCGTCCCCGATGTTAAAGCCATCAATTATCCCAAATCGGGAACCCATTTTCACGCCTACATTTCGCTCCAGAAAAGGGCCGAGGGACAGGCCCGGCACGCCATCATGCTTCTGTTCGGGTTGGATTCATACCTGAAACTGGTCATCGCCGTCGACGAGGACATCGATATCTACAACGAGGAAGATATCCTCTGGGCCGTGGCCACGCGATTTCAGGCCGACAGCGATTTATTCGTCGTGCCCAAAGTGTTTTGTAATCGCCTCGACCCTTCAGCCGTCGATGGCATGTCAGCCAAGTTGGGCATAGATGCGACGCTGCCGCCAGATTTCGAGGCGGAGCGGATTGCACTGCCCCCCGAGGCATTGGAGAGAGCCCGCTCGGCTCTGGCGAAATTGCGGGCTTAGCCTTAGGGTACGATTCGAGTGCCGGTTTCTCCGTTCAAAGCGCGTTCCAGATTTTCCGGATCGGTGATGATGGCCTCTTCGCCGCCCCCTTCCAGAAAATTTATGGCCGCTTCAATTTTCGGGGCCATGCTACCGCCGGCAAAGTGAATCCCCTCCTCCAGGTGCTGTCTGGCTTCGGCCACCGTCAAATGGTCCAGCCATTGCTGGTTTGGTTTGCCGAAATGCAAGGCCACTTTTTCCACCGCGGTGCTGATAATGAATAGGCCCGCTCCTATCTCGTTGGCCAAAAGAGAGCTGGCGTGATCTTTATCGATGACCGCGGGGATTCCCTTTAATTCTCCCTCTTCATCGACCACCACGGGGATTCCGCCGCCGCCGGCGGCGATGACCGCAAACCCGTTGTTGAGGAGACTCTTGATCGCATCCACTTCCACGATCCTGAAGGGCAGGGGAGAGGCCACCACCCGCCGCCACCCGCGACCGGCGTCTTCCACCACATTCCAGCCATCCAGGACGCGATGACGCTCCGCGTTCTCCCTGTCCATGAAAGAACCTATGGGCTTGGTCGGATTGAGTAATCCGGGATCCTCCGGTGAGATTTCCACTTGAGTCACAACCGTAACGGCGGTTTTTGCCATGCCGTATTTCTTGAATTCGTTGTAAAGGTTCTGCTGTAAAGCGTAGCCGATGGCTCCCTGGCTGTTGGCCCCGCACACCTCCAATGGCACCTGGTGCAGTTCATCCTTGGCGATTTCTGAACGGCGCAGCATGAATCCGACCTGGGGGCCGTTGCCGTGGCTGATTACCACCTTCCACCCATCCTTGATCATGGTGACAATATGGTGGCAGGTTTCCTTTGCCGCCACATATTGATCCCTTACCGTTTGGTGATACTTGTCTTTGATCAGGGAATTTCCGCCAATGGCCACAACTGCGGTTTTATTTTTCATGGTTCAATTTCTCGCCAAATTAGTTAATTGAGTCGCTTCTTACAGGGACAGCAAAACCTGTTGGCGGCGTTTCACGCCAACCTTCCGGATAGCCCTGTTGAAAGAAGTTCTTTTGCTCTAATTCATGGTCAACGCCATCACCGCTTTCTGGGCATGGAGGCGGTTCTCGGCCTGATCGAAGACCACGGATTGCGGACCGTCGATAACGCCATCGGTAACTTCGATTCCGCGGTCGGCGGGAAGCGGGTGCATATATATGGCGTCCTCTTTAGCCATCGCCATGCGCCGCTCGTCCGTGATCCAATCCTTGTATTTGTCTATGATGGCGGCGCCCTCCTGGTCGTCGGTAGTGGTATTCATGGCGCCCCAGCTTTTCGCATAAACGACATCGGCGTCCTTAATGCCGGCCTCGAAATCGTCCATGATTTCGAAACTGCCGTGATGCTTGCGGGCGTTTTCCGCGGCTTGTTCGACGATGTGAGGCATGAGTGAAAATTCTGGAGGATGCACCAGCCGCACGTTCATACCGTAGCGGGTCATGAGCAGGATGAGGCTCTGGGAAACGCTCATCGGTTTTTGGTAGCTGGCCGCATAAGCCCAACTGACGCTGATGGTTTTGCCTCTGAGATCGCCCTTTTTTTCCTTGATGGTCAAAAGGTCGGCCAGGATTTGAAAAGGATGGTAGGTCTCGCATTGCATGTTGAGGACGGGTGACCGGCTGGCCTCGGCCACCCAGCGCAGGTATTGCGTGCCAACGCCCCAGTCACAATGGCGAATGGCGATGCCGTCATTGTATCGTCCCAGGATTTCGCCGATTTCCTTGGCCGTGTCTCCGTGCGAGATTTGGGTGGATTCATGGGCCAGGAACATACCGTGCCCGCCCAGTTGGGCCATCCCCGCTTCGAAGGAAGAGCGCGTCCTGGTGCTTGAAAAAAAGAACAGCATGGCCAGCACTTTATCCCGCAAATAGGCATGGGGAAGTCCTAGGGCTCTTTTCCTTTTCAGGTCCAGGGCCACATCCATGACGGTATCGATTTCTTCTCTTGTCCATTCTTGGGTCGTGATCATGTCACGGCCGCGTAGATTCGTCTGCATTAGTTACTATTTTCCTCTCTGGTTAATTTATTTGTTAAAAAAATTTTCATGCCGCAGGCCTGCGGCGCAATGCCGACACCTGGTAAGCCTAACTCTGTCTGGCATCGATTGCCAAAGGAAGTCAACCAACATTTTTTGAAATAGTTGGAATATGCTGCCAATCAAAGATTTGAGAAATATATGCTCAACCGGAACCCAATAATGGGATTCCTGCAGTTAAAAAAGCAAGCTGGCCTCAGCTCACCGCGGGAACTGATGCGCCGTTCCAGACCACCTTGCCGCCAACAATGGTTTGGACTGTCTTGCCGCGGAGTTTTTGACCATTCCAGGGGGAATTGGAGGAGCGGCTCTGGTATTTCTCAGGATCAGCCGTCCACTCCAGATCCGGGTCGAACAGGGTAATGTCGGCATCGGCCCCGTGGCTCAAAGTTCCTTTATCGAGTTTCAGTATATCCGCCGGTTTGCAGGTGAGCAGTGAAATGAGAAAGGGAAGTTCGCAGTGGCCTCCCCCGACAAGAGTCTGCAGGCAAACGGCCAAGGCCGTTTCCAGACCGATGATGCCGAATGGCGCGTAGTCGAACTCCCGGTCTTTTTCGTAGTCGGTGTGCGGGGCGTGGTCGGTGGCAATGCAGTCCAGCGTGCCGTCGAGCAGTCCGTTGATGAGCGCCAGGCGATCCTCCTCCGTGCGGAGTGGTGGATTCATTTTAAAATTCCCATCGTATGTGTGGATGCATTCATCCGTCAGCGATAGGTGATGAGGGCTGGCCTCCGCCGTTATACGGGTTCCCCGTTGTTTGGCCCGCCTGATGATATCGACCGCATAGGCCGAGGTGATGTGTTGCAAGTGAATATGCGCCCCACTGTAGGAGGATAAAATGACGTTGCGCGAAACGATGATGTCTTCGGCCGAATTGGGCCAGCCGCGAAGGCCGAAACGGATCGAGTTGGCGCCCTCGTTCATGGCCGCGTCTTCTGTCAGGGACATATCCTGGCAGTGATCCATAACACAAAGGTCGAACATGCCAGCGTACTCAACCGCGCGCCGCATGATTTCCGTATTTTGCACACAATCTCCGTCGTCCGTAATGGCGATAACCCCGGCCCGTTTGAGTGAACCGGTGGGGGCCAGTCGCTTGCCTTCGCGCCCCACCGTAATACAACCCGTCGGATAGACGTTGACCACTGCCTGGCGCGAGATGGCGTCCTTGATGTACTGGATGGTCCCGGCATTGTCCGCCGGTGGCGTGGTGTTCGGCATGCAGACGATAGTGGTAAATCCACCCGCCGCGGCGGCCCGTGTGCCGGTTGCGATGTTTTCTTTATGGGTTTGGCCGGGGTCACGCAAGTGCACGTGGATATCGACAAAACCGGGGCAGACGATCAGACCGTCAGCCTCGATCCGCTCGGCGGCGTTTTTCTCGTCCTCCGTCAGTTCGGCCACAATTTTACCGTCAACGGCAAATACATCGCCCGTATCATCCCTCTTGTTTGCTGGATCGATGACCCGCCCGCCGCTTATCCAAAGGATATCGCTCATTTTGCTCAAATTACCTCCTCATTGGTTTCCGGATTTACCGCGCTGGCGCAAAGGTAAAGCACCGCCATGCGGCAAACGATTCCGTTGGTGACCTGTTCGAGGATGACGGAATTTTCCGAATCGGCTAATTTAGAATCAATTTCCACCCCCCGGTTGATCGGTCCCGGGTGCATGATGATGGTTCCGGGTTTCAGCCAGGATGCCCTCATTTCATTGAGACCGAACATGCTCGTATATTCCCCCAAGGACGGGAAATGGGTTGAGGTTTGCCGTTCGTGTTGGATACGCAAGAGCATGAGCGCATCCGTATCGACGAGTGCGCTTTTTAAGTCGTGGGAGACTTCTACGCCCATGGAACTGAAATATTCGGGTACCAATGTGGCCGGCCCTACCAGCGTTACTTTGGCCCCCAGTTTTTGTAGTGCCCAAATATTGGAGCGGGCCACCCGGCTGAACAGGATGTCTCCCAGAATGGTAACCTTTTTACCCGTGAAATCGCTTCCCCAGCGTTCCCGCAGGGTAAAGCAGTCCAGCAGGGCTTGTGTGGGGTGAGCGTGAGCCCCATCCCCTGCATTGATAACCGGAATGTCGACAATTTTGCTCAAATAAAGGGCGGAACCGGCAGCGGAGTGCCGCACGACCAGCAGGTCGGCGTTCAGGGCGACGATGTTGCGGGCCGTATCCCGCAGTGTTTCGCCTTTGACCAGACTGCTCGCCGAGGCCGCAATGAAGATGGTGTCGGCGCTCAACCGGGAGGCGGCAATCTCAAAGGAAACCCGTGTCCTGGTGCTCGGTTCCATGAACAGATTGACCAGTGTTTTCCCTCTTAACGAGGGTAGTTTTTTCTGGGATCTGTCGAGCGTTTGCTTGAAAGAGGAGGCCAGTTTGAAAATAATTTCCAACTCCTCCTTGGAGAGGTATTCAATGGAAATAAAGTCCTTATGGGCCCAGGTGCTGTTTGCAGTCATGCTCCGTAAATCGTTAAAATATTTTCACCATCCTCTTCGGCATCCATGGAAAGAACCACTTTTTGGTCGGGCGTCGTCTCCTCTGTAAATCCAATATAGTCGGGCTGGATCGGGAGCCTCCGATTGCCGCGATCGCAAAGGATCGCCAATTCGACCAGGGCGGGGCGTCCCTGGTCGAAGATTTCATTGAGCGCGGCCCGCACCGTGCGACCGGTAAAAAGCACGTCATCGACCAGGATAACCGTGGCCGCTTCGATATCGAAGGGCAGTTCCGTGCGCTGGGTGGGCTTGGGAATCGGCTTGCGCCCGATGTCATCGCGATGGAAGGCAACGTTGACCGTTCCATGAGGAATGGAGCGATTCATTGTTGCGGACAGCCCTTGCGCGATGCGATGGCCGAGGGCGATTCCCCCATCCGCAATACTGGCAATGATCAGCTTCGCGGTCTCCTTGTGGCATTCGGAGATGGCTTGGACGAGGCCTTTGACAGCCCCTTGAATTTCCACGCTCTCGATCCGCTTTAATTCCTTCATTTATACGACGGCCCATAATTGGGAGAATTTTTTTGCCGAGGGCAACAGGTATTTCAAAATATTTTTTAGCCACACCAGAATCATCTAAAAAAGCGTTATTTGATAAAAAGCACAAAAAGCGTCAAATAGTCCCACGGGTGAAACGGACAGTCCCCGGACTCAATGCAAATGCCCCGGAGCCCATAAGTCATCCCGTAACTCAAACAATTCAATCCAACATGCGATGTTGCTTCGGTGGTTTTTGGCATTAGTCTATTCAGAAAAATAGCAATCAATGACCTCATATACTTCCTTACTAAAAGAAGTTCGGGCCTGCACCATTTGCCAGGCACACTTGCCACTGGGGCCTCGGCCCGTTCTTCAGTTTCATCCGAAGGCAAAAATTCTCATCGCCGGGCAGGCGCCGGGTCGAAAGGTTCATGAATCGGGTGTGCCCTTCGATGACGCCAGCGGGAATCGCTTGCGCGAGTGGTTGGGCGTGACTCGGGAAGTGTTCTACGACCCCAAGAAAATCACGATTCTACCGATGGGCTTTTGCTTTCCCGGGACCGGAAAATCGGGGGATCTTCCGCCCAGAACTGAGTGTGCCCCGGCTTGGCGCGAACAGCTTCTCGGGCATTTACGCGGTCTCGAAATCACTTTGGTGCTCGGCAGTTACGCGCAGACCTATCATTTCGGGAAATCGAGCACAACCCTAACCGAATTAGTTAAGTCTTGGCGAACCCATTGGCCGAAGGTGATTCCGCTTCCGCACCCCAGCCCGAGAAACAACATTTGGCTTCGTCGAAATCCGTGGTTCGAGGCCGAGTTAATCCCATCGCTGCAAAAGCGAGTGGCAGAGGTGCTTACGCGTTGAGTGGGAATTTTAAAGAAATGACATTGGCGAAATGTATGAATCTGTATAAGCAAAACTACGTAATATATCGCAATTTAACTTATTTTATGACTATATAGAAAAAAATTCTTCATTACAACCTATCTCAAATTCGCCGTAATAGGATGAATGCGGCTGCAAGCCGCACGAATCCTAGGAAGTTGTCCATATGA
>JAJFLT010000426.1 GCA_021772555.1 Opitutales bacterium
CGTAACCATCGTCGCGATGCCTAACCGCCGCCACCATTCCTGGGCCAGTAAAATGGTGGCTCCTATCGGGCGGCATGCCATCGTGCGGGTCGATACCGACGGGGGCATCAGCGGCTGGGGTGAATCTCCTGCCGGGATGACCTGGGGCGGTGCCGCCATGCGTTATTACGGTGAATCCCCGGAGACGGTCAAACACCTCATTTTGGATCATCTGTTGCCCGCCATCAAGGGCCTGGATCCCAGGCAAATGGGTGTTTTACATGCCCAAATGGACCGGGCGGCCAAAGGCCATCCTTATGCCAAAGCGGCCATCGACATGGCCTGTTACGACATCGCCGGAAAGGCCTTCGGAGTGCCTGTTTCCACGCTGTTGGGCGGCCGACACCGCGATGGCATTGAAATCGCCCATTCCCTCGGCATTATGGACAATGACCGTTGCGTGGCCGAAGCGGAAAAGGCCGTGGCGGAAGGGGCCCGCACGCTCAAATGCAAAACCGGCCTTGATCCAGAGAGAGATGTGGAACTGGTGCGCAAATTACGGGAAAAGCTGGGCGACGAGGTACGCATCCGGGTCGATGGCAATGAGGGCTACGCGACCGTCCGGGACGCCATCGAGGTGACCCGAGGGCAGGAGGAATACGGTATTTTTCTGTGTGAACAGCCGGTGGCCGGGGTCGAGGGTTTAGCCAAGGTTGCCGCGCGCATCGATACTCCGGTCATGGCCGACGAATCGGCATGGACGGTAGCGGATATTCTGGAATTGCACGAAAACGATGCCGCCGCCTGTTTTTCCTGTTACGTTACCAAGCCGGGCGGTCTTTACCGGGCCAAGCAACAGGCCGATTTTGCCGACACGTTAGGGATTTATTGCGATATTGGAGGTTCCATCGAACTTGGCATCGGCAACGCCGCCAACCTGCATCTGGGAACGGCCCTTAAAAATTCCATTCTGCCCAGCGTATGCCCGGTGACCAAGCCGGAGGGCGCGCAAGGACCGGAAATCGCCGGAATTTATTACCTGGACGATATCGTGACTCAGCCATTCCATTTTCAGGACGGCAAAGTCATGGCGCCAGACGGTCCTGGGTTGGGCGTCGAAGTAGATCTTGCCAAACTGGAAAAATACGCCGAAGGATGAGTGCCGTGGCTATACTGGGCGCCGGGGCGGGCGGCCTTTCGGCAGTGACCGAGTTGGTTTCTCGCGGTCACGAGGTGCGTCTCTGGAACCGTTCGCAAAACGCCCTCGATCCCTTAAGAGAAACCGGCGGTGTCGAGTTTGAGGGAATTCTGGGAGAGGGCCTGGCCAAACCCGAACTCATTTCCACCGACCTGAAGCCCATTCTGGAAGGGGTCGATGTTATTCTCGTATGCCTGCCTACCATCGCTCATTCGGCGGTGGCGAGCGCCATTGCCGATGCCGGGGTCACCTCCACCCCCATAGTTCTCAATCCCGGACATACCGGTGGCGCTTTAGAGTTCAAAAATGTTTTTAAAGAGCGTGGAATGCGTTCGCCGCCTATAGCTGAATTTTCCACCCTCACTTATGTGGCCAGAAAATACCGGGAGAACCGGGTGACCATCACCGGCGCGGCCAAGAGCATCCGGCTGGCTGCCCTACCGGGGGGTGAGGAGGCGCTTCGCCGGGGTACGGAACTTTATCCGGCGGCCAACATTGTGGAGGATGTCCTGGCCACCGGCCTGGCCAATGTAAACCTTGTTCTGCATCCACCCTGCGCCGTATTGGGATCGGCCTGGATCGAGGCCACCGGCGGAGAATTCACTTTTTATGTCGAGGGAATGACCCCCGGCGTGGCCCGCGTCATGAAAAGCCTAGATGACGAGAGGCTGGCGGTGGCCAATGCTTTCGGGCATGATTTACCCCATTTAATTGAGGAAATGGCGGCCCTCGGGACGGTGGAAGAATCGGATTCGGCGGACGGCGATTTGGTCCGGGCCATCAGCGGGGGCGAAGCCAATAGCAGGATTAAGGCGCCCGATTCGCTGGATCACCGTTACTACCGGGAAGATTTCGGGCACGGCCTGGTCCCGTTCCTGGCCTTGGCACAAATCGCCGGAGTGGAGACCCCCGCAGCCGAGTCGCTATTGAAGCTGGGTGAAGTGCTGACGGGAAAGGATTTTCAATCGGGGGGAAGAAACGCGCAAAAAATGGGCATAGCTGGGCTCGACAAAGAGGGTCTGTTGCAAAAAATCAGAGGTTAAACGATGAAAGGGAGTAAAGTTCAAGATTCCGTCAATTGGAGCCGTCTGCGGGTCGCCGTTGTAGGTGGAGATGAGAGGGAGCGTGAAATCGCCTGGCTGGCGGCGGCCACGGGTGCAACGGTCCGCGCTTACGGTTTTCCCTGGCCGGAGGACGGCATCAAAGGCGTTGAAAGATCGGAAAGCGCAAAAGCAGCCTTGGAAGATGTCCAATTCGCCCTTTTCCCGATTCCCGGCATGGGTGTGGATGGTTCACTTTTTGCCACCGAGACGATTCTGCCGGATGTCGATCTATTAAGGGTCATGGCTTCGGATTCCCATATCATAATGGGAACCGCCGACGAAGCTCTCAAGCAAGCCGTTGAAACACTTGGCATTGGGCTCCACGAATACGAGTCGGACAAGGAGCTGATGTTGCTGCGGATGCCGGCCATTGTCGAGGGTGTCCTTCAACTTGCCATCGATAATACGGAGCGGACCCTGCATCGGTCGAATGTCTGCGTGGTCGGCTATGGCAATATCGGAGCCATGCTCACGCGTACCCTGGTTCTGTTGGGAGCAAAAGTCACCCTGGCGGCGAGAAAAGCGGAAGCTAGAGCGGACGCCCTCAATGCCGGGGCGGAAGTGATTCACACGGATGAATTGGCCGCAATCGCGCCGCATCAGGACATCCTCTTTTCCACCGTACCGGCGCGGATTGTGGTGTCCTCCGTTCTGGACAAATTGCCCCAACATGCGCTCGTCATGGACCTCTCGGCTCCGCCCGGCGGAGTGAACCTGGATTATGCAACAAAGATCGGTTTGCGGGCGATATGGGCGCGAGGTCTGGGCAAACGGGCACCCGTGACTGTCGGGGCCAGCCAGTGGAAAGGCATTTCCGAGCGAATCGCCGCAATTTTAAAAAGCGCCTGAGATTTCCGTTCCTGCAGGCGGGGCATCAGTTGTTAGATTTCTGGAAAAACAATGGATACGCGGCCATTCGCTGAAAGTGATCGATTTGCTTTGCGGGAAATCTATCTCCAAGCACGGATACACGCATTCGATTGGATGGATGGCACTTTGTTTAGAGCGGACGATTTCGACCGGGACACTGAAGGTGAAATCATCTGGGTTGCTACCAATGTCACTGATCCGGTCGGATTTATTTCGGTTTGGGAGCCAAAGAACTTCATCCATAACCTGTTCGTCCATCCTAAAGTAATAGGAAAGGGCGTCGGCTCGGCATTACTCAATGAATGTCTCAAACATATCGGCCGACCGGCATCCTTGAAATGCGGAACCCAAAATATTAAGGCCAGAGATTTTTATCTCTCAAAAGGATGGCACATCGTCTCCAACGGAAAAGGCCCCGACGGAAAATATCACCTCATGCACTATGATGATAAAACCTGACAAGCGGGTTTCTGTAGATTTAATAGAGTTCAGCGGCAATTGCGGCCTTGACTGCTTTACATCGTGAATCGACAGTCGGAATACACAAAACAGGATACTATTATTGATTATATCCAATTGGACCAATGAATGAATTACTGAAACTGATCCTGGAAGGCGAAAACCTGTCTACCGGCCAAATGTCCGAAATTTTGGGCATGGATAAGGCGGAGGTGGAGGCTGAATTGGAAAAACTCAAGGCGGAAAAGATCCTACTGGGCTGGCGCCCCGTGCTGCATCCCAATGTTGACGCCGGTGACAGGGTTCGGGCTCTCATTGAGGTGAAAATTTCGCCGGAGCGCGAAGGAGGGTTCGACCGCATGGGTGAGAGAATCAGCCGTTTCGACGAGGTTGAAACCTGCTACCTCATGTCCGGCGGCTATGATTTGCTCTGCGTGGTGAAAGGGACCAACCTGCACGATGTGGCCGCCTTCGTCTCGGAAAAACTGGCCACCATTGAGGGTGTCCTCTCGACCGTAACGCATTTCCTGCTCCGCGCCTACAAAGAGCAGGGATATTATTTGGGAGGGGAACGCGGCGACCCCGATAAGCCGGCCATAAGTCCCTGAGAAAAAAGAACGAAGACACCTCCCGCTTTGTGGCCAGGCATATTAGCAGCCTGCCGCGCTCGGGCAATCGGGAA
>JAJFLT010000427.1 GCA_021772555.1 Opitutales bacterium
GCGATTCCTGTGTTTGGTCCCCTTTTCGGTTCAAAATCAGTCGTTTTAACTAAAACAGAATTACTCATATTTATTCAACCGCATGTTGTCACAACCACACAGGAAGCTAACGAGGATGCGGAACGGCAGATCGACCTTTTGCAAAGCAATGAGGATGTTCTCCATTATATAGAAAAGGGCACTTTCAAGCCGAAGGAAGATGAGGAAGAAATGAAATCATTTTTAAAAACGAAGAAAAATAAGGATAAATGACCTGTGGCGGAATAGAGAGCATTTGCTTAAAAAATCCGGTCAGCCATGTAGTCAGGACGACTGCATTGGTTATCTTTATGGCTGCTTCAGGCTCTTTCCTGCAGGGGACCGACCTGGTGGACAATTCTCCTTTTATTCCGGATAATTTCAATGCCCGCCAGAAAGCCAATAAGCCACAGTCGAACAAACCGAAAACTTCCGGCCTCGAAGTTGAATTTCGCGGAGTTTACTCCATCGACGGGGAATATCATTTCAGTATCTACAACAAGAAAGACCAGAAAGGCGAATGGGTCCGGCTGGGTGAAACCGGTGCCACTTACGAGGTAACCGGTTACGATGAAGCCTCCAACAGCATCCAGTTGAACATCGATGGCAAAAATCAGGAAATGACCCTGCGAACGCCAGATAATAAACCCATACCGGTGCAGACCGCTAACGCCACACCTAAGAAAACCCGGCAGGAATTGGCCGCGGCCAACCGGGCGGCCAGAGCCAAGAAGAAACCGGTCGTTCGCCGCCGCGTAATCGTTCCCAATCGAAAGACTACGGGAGCCAATCAAAGCAATAATCCCACGCCCGCTCAGCCTCGGCGGGCAACCCCCCAATTCCCCAACAACAGGCAGAGAAAAGATTTTAAAACACCCAAGCAAGCCGAAGAGATATTGAAAGAATTGCAGAACCGCAAAAAGCAATCCCAGAATTAATTCTCCAACCTTTAAACCACGGTTTAATTAAAAATCAGATATTAAAAACATGGTTGCCGATTTAGAAAATGGACCTCTGAAAACACTGGTGGATAAACTGGATGCCGACCAGCGCGCCATGCTGTCCGAAACCCAACGCCAGGATCGACTGCCATTGCTGGCTCAGTTCCTGCGCTCCAACGAATTGGAAACCGTTCAGCGGATCGGTGAGGCCTGCCGGATTCCGGTGGCCGAGACCTTTGAGCTTTTGCCCAAAGCCACCGAGCAGATTCCCCTGCGCTTGATCCACGAGTACCAGTGCGTTCCCGTCCAGGGGGAAAATGAGGAAGATCTCGAACTGATTACCCTGTGGCCGCCGGAGGATCGCATGAACGAGTGGATATTCGCCGTCTGCGGCAGGGAACCGCAGTGGCGCCTCGGTCCGGCCAAAGCGGTCACCAACTGCATCACTCAAAACTTCGGAGTCGGCTCCGACAGCCTGGGTGAATCCATCATCGCGGACGCCGATAACACCGGGCGCGATGTCGAGGAGAGCGAGGATGAAAATGCCGCCCTCATCCGGTTCGTCAACGAAGTCATCCATAAAGCGGTTCAGGATCGCGCCACGGATATCCATTTCGAGCCCCTCAAAGACTCCCTGCAAATACGTTACCGTATCGATGGTGAGTTGGTGCCCATCCGGCTTCCCGACAACCTCATCCAATTTCAGGGGGCCATCATTTCCCGCCTCAAGATCATGGCCAAGCTCAACATTTCGGAAAAACGCCGGCCCCAGGACGGGCGCATCAATTATGGCGCCGGAACCAGCGAGTTGGACATTCGCATCTCCACCATGCCCACCATGTATGGGGAAAGCGTCAGTCTGCGCTTGCTCAACCAGAAAAACCAGCCACTCAATTTCGAGGAACTCGGTCTCCTCCCATCCGACCAGGAAAAAATCCAAAAAGTACTCGATTTACCCCACGGCATCATCCTCGTAACCGGTCCTACCGGTTCTGGTAAATCGACCTCCCTGACCGCTTTTATCCGGGACATCAACACACCCGGAAAACGCATCATTACGATCGAAGACCCGGTCGAGTATGAAGTGCCGGGGGTCAACCAGACACAGGTGCGGCCGGAAATCGGATTTACCTTCGCCGGAGCGTTGCGGCATGTCCTCCGGCAAGATCCCGACGTCATAATGGTGGGTGAAATACGCGACATGGAAACGGCTGATATTGCCATCCGGGCGGCCCTTACCGGGCACCTCGTTTTCAGCACCATTCACACCAATGACGCCCCCGGCGCCCTCACCCGCCTCATCGATATGGAAATTGAGCCCTTCCTCATCGCCTCGGCGGTTGAGTTGATTATCGCCCAGCGTTTGGTACGCCGCCTTTGCAGCCGCTGCAAAACACCCGACACTAAAGGCCGGGCATACCTTGAAGATTGCCTCCGGGCTCTGCAGATTGATTACACCGATGAGGACCTGAACTCGACGGTCTACGTCCCCGACGGCTGTGAGCATTGTCGCAACCTGGGTTTCCGCGGTCGCGTCGGTTTATATGAAATTCTGCGAATCTATGACGACATCCACGAGATGATCATCCAAAAACTATCGGCCCGGCAAATCAGGGTTGAGGCCATCAAAGCCGGTATGGTCACTTTGCAGGAATCGGGTTGGAACCAGGTCAAACTCGGTCGCACATCCCTCAACGAAGTCATGCGCTTCTCCAAAGTCGGCGACGAGGGTTGATTGCAAGATCCAATCACTACATCTTTACGGTTTCAGGCTAAATAGAACACAGCAACCATGCCCTCTTTTGCTTACAAAGCTATTGCCCAAAATGGCGAATCGGTTAACGGCACCATCGAGGCGCGTGACCGCAAACAGGTCGTGCAGCAACTGTTCGCCCAAAATTACAAACCGGTTGCGATTAAGCAAAGAGACCAGGAACAAACAGAGATCACGGAAATTTCCTACGATTTTTTCAAAAGCGACCGCAAAGCCAAACCAAAACTGAAACTGCCTGGCGGGGCGGCCAAAAAAAATCTCTCCCTGCAATTTACCCGAAAACTGCTGGAACTGCTGACCAGTGGAATGCCCCTGGGGGACGCCGTCAAACTGCTCAACATGCGTTTGACCGATCCGGACCAAAAGGGAATGGCGGAGGCGCTCTGGCGCGATTTGAGCGAGGGGCGCACCCTGGCCGCATCCATGGCTGGCCATAAGGATATTTTTGATGAATCGAGCGTCCATTTGGTGGAGGCGGGGGAAGCGACCGGAAACCTCGTTCCCATTCTGGAAAGGATTGTCGCCTACAAGGAGGAGGCGGCCGAATTGCGCGCCCGCATCCTGACCAGCCTGGCCTACCCGGTATTTATCTGCCTCGTGGCATTCGGCGTGGTCGGCTTCTTTCTCTTTTTTCTGTTGCCCAAGATTGAAAACATGTTGCAAACCCTCGGGGGGGAAATGCAAATCCTGGCCCGGGTGCTCATCGGCAGCGCGCATTTCACGGTCAACTTCGGACCCTTCATCCTTATCGGACTGGTCATCGCAATCGTGACCTTGGCCCAATGGCGAAAGACGCCCACCGGAAGGGACAAAACAGATTTCTGGCTCCTTCGGCTCCCTTTTATCGGAAGAATATTTCTTTATTCGGAAATTTACCAGGCCACCAGTTTGATGGCCACCCTCATGGAGAGCGGAATCAATACCACGGAAACCCTTCGCCTGGCCGAGCGAACTCTTAATAACACCCAGTTAAAAGCCAAATTCCGGATTTGCCGCCGACAGATTCAGGAAGGCGCCTCCCTCGCCTCGGTCTTTCGGCAAACCTACTTCATGCCGGACATCGCCATCGACATCCTCACCGTGGGCGAAAACACCGGCAAC
>JAJFLT010000428.1 GCA_021772555.1 Opitutales bacterium
TAGAACTCTTCGTTGTAATTACGATTATCGGCTTTCTCATTACGATGGCTGTCCCGGCGGTTCGAAAGGTAATTCGTGCCAGCCAAAACAATGTTATTACCAACGATTTAAGGGTTTTTGCCTCGGCTTTTCAACAATACGCCGGAGAAATCGGCGATTATCCAGACGATCAGAGCTCGGGTGATCCCTATCCGACGGGAATGGAGGGATACCTGAAAGAGACTTCCTGGAGTCGAGTAACCCCTATTGGTGGGAATTATGACTGGGACAAGAATGTTAAGCACAAAGGCACTAAGTACGAGGCCGTCATCACCATCAACGATGCCCAGGACAATGAAATCATCGTAACCACGGATCAGTTGAAGGAAATTGACGAAATACTGGATGACGGTGAGTTAAAGACAGGCTATTTCCAGCTGGGCAAAAGAAACGCGCCTATTTACATCGTTGCGGAGTGAGGGGCATTGCATCAGCCGTGCGTCTGACCTTACTGTAAAAGCTCCGACAGGCTTCCCGGATAGCGAAAATAAATATCCTGGTAAAACTCGATTTCGGCCGTGCTTTGTAAATTGATTATTTCCCGCTCGTCCAGAATAGCCTGGAGAGCGCCCTCGCCTTTTGCGTAGGTGTAGGTTCCTTCATCATCCAAGTCCAGAAGGACCTGATCCAGTTCACTCGAATAGTTGTACTCGTAGAGCTTCGCGACGCCGTTTCCGGTCAGGTGTAGGACCAAATCTCCCTCCTCGCTCCCGGTCAGGTAAGTTCCCGCATAGGTGGCTTCGAGGGACGCGATTTCCGCCGGGTTGGTGACAATATCTTTTTCCACGGGCGGAAAACGATCGTCGATTTCACCGAAATAAACCCAGGCTCCCGTGGTGCCACCCACCACCAGTATGACGTATAAGGCGGTCTGAATGAACCTTGCCAGGTTGTAGGCCCGTTTTTGGGCTTTGTCATAATCATCGGAGGTCAGCTCGGGAGGGGGCGTATAATCGAACTCCTCCCCCGAAATGAATACAATCGCCTCCTGTACGCTAACTTCCACATCGCGCTCGTGGGCGACATCGAGATTCGAGGCATAGAGTTGCCCTTCTCTGGCTTCCAGGGTAAAATTGCCCCATCGGGATTTAGCCACCACAAGAGGTGGGAATTGCATACCTTCAGGGCAATTGAGTTTCACCATCTTCTCAATGTACTGGCAAAGCTCCTCCCGGCTGAGATTTCCGATCTCATTCAATCCGAATTCATCCCCGGCGGCCAGGAATTCTTTATCCACACTCCTGGTGGTAACTTTAATAACCGTAATCAAAATATCGAGCCTGCAAGCTTCCTCAAGGCGGGTTATCCCTGAAAGGAATTCCTCTAGCGGGAATAATTACATGGAATTGGCTTAAAAATGACCCATTCACCGGTTTTAAGAATGAAATGAAGGAATTGATATGCCTGCAAAGGTTTAATACAAAAAATATTCAAATAAAAAAAGAAAAACCGACAAACCGATTTATTTCCACTGTAAAATTATTCGATTTTTATAGAATCTAACTCAAATTCTCAGATGACGATGCAGAGAGTCATTATGGGTTTGAAGATACTTCTAAACAGAAAATTAAAAAATTTTCGGCCCACTCTTTTTAATACTGGAGTTTCCGATTGCCTTCGGAGAAATCGAGTGGTCAAGATAGATTCGTAACGAACGATTATGGCGAGAACCGGCAAGCAAAAAAAAGAAGGCGGCCTCACCCCGATGATGCGCCAGTACCAGGAGGTACGGCGGGGTCTGCCGCCCAACACCCTGCTCCTCTTTCGACTCGGCGATTTTTACGAAATGTTCCTCGACGATGCCGCCACGGGGGCCCCCATTCTCGGCATCGCCCTGACCAAACGCCACGGCATGCCCATGGCCGGAATCCCCTATCATGCGGCTGACAACTATGTCGGCAAACTCCTCGCGGCTGGAAAAAAAGTGGCCATCTGCGATCAAATGGAAGCGCCCCAGCCGGGCAAAATCGTGAAACGTGGGCTCACCCGTATTCTTTCGCCAGGTACGACTATCGAGGATCATCAAAGCAATGCGCGCACCAATAATTTTCTCCTCGCCGTCGATTGGGGTAAAACCGCTTTGCACGCTGCCTGGCTGGATCTTTCAACCGGGCATTTCCAAATCGCCTCGGATCCCTCGGCTGAAAATTTGCTGGCCGTGTTTTCCAGCATCAACCCTAAAGAAATCATTATACCGGAGGAGGCCGGCAATGATTGGAAAAACGATGAAAGCCTACGCTCGTGGGCCGATTCATTTTTTCAGTTTTGCGATGGCCGGACGGTGAACGAACTTCCCGGCTACCATTTCGACCAACCCGGGGGAGCGCAGAGTGTGATGGACGCTTTGGGAGTCATTAATCTACAGGGTTTCGGTATCGACAAAGAACACGGCGGCATCGGACCGGCCGGCGCTTTGATCCATTACGCTACCGAAAGCCTCTGCTCCAAACCTGGCAATCTGCGCGGCATCCGGGAATACAGAACTGCCCAAACTCTTCTTCTGGACCCCGCCACCTTGAGAAACCTGGAGATTTTTCGCACCTCCCAAAACCGGCGGGAAGGAAGCCTGCTGGAGTCTATGGATGCCACCGTGACATCCGCCGGTGCGCGCCTGCTGGAACAATACCTGGCCGAGCCAACCCTCGAATTGGCGGAACTGAACCACCGTCAAAACTGTGTCGGCGAATTTCTCCTGGCACCCGCCTACGCCTCGGAAATACAGGAGTATATGAAGGGCATCCGCGATATTCCGAGAATCCTGGGCCGGTTGCAAAATCGCATCCGCAACCCACGCGAACTGGGCGGCATCCGCGACACCTTGCGGCAGCTCCCGCTAATTTTGCAGGTCCTCGGGCAATTCGACGAACCCGGGGTGGAAAAATTGGCCGGCAGGATGCTCGAATACCCGACCTTGCGCGATCTTCTGGAAAAATCCCTGGCCGAGGAACTCCCCAACCAATTGAAGGATGGCGGCTACATACGCGATGGCTATGATGAAACCCTCGACCGACTGCGGGGCTCATCCGTCGAAAATAAAAACTGGCTCTCTGATTTGGAAAGAGACGAGCGGGAGCGAACCGGCATCAAGAAGCTTCGTATAAAATTCAACAATGCTTTCGGCTATTTTATAGAAGTAACCAAGAGTAATCTCGATCTCGTTCCCGATCACTACACCCGCAAACAGACGACCACCAACGCCGAGCGTTATTACACCGAGGATCTAAAACAAAAGGAGAAGGAAATCCTCCACTCCGATGAGAGGTCCATCGCCCGCGAGGAGGAATTATTTCGTCACCTGGTCGCCCACGTGCTGGCCGAAGCGGAATCCCTGGCCGAGACCGCACGAGCCCTGGCGGAGATCGACCTCTATGTCGGGTGGTCGAAAATTGCACGGGAGTGGGATTATTGCCGCCCTCATCTGGACGATAGCTCCCTGCTGGATATCGAGGAAGGCCGCCACCCGGTGGTCGAGCAAACTATCCGTAAAGAGCGTTATGGTTTGGCCGGGGCGCGCGCCTTTGTTCCCAACGATACTTTTTTGAGCGCGGAAAAAGATCAGGTCGGTATCATCACGGGGCCCAACATGGCGGGCAAGTCCACCTACATCCGGCAAGTCGCCCTCATCGCCTTGATGGCCCAAACCGGTTCCTGGACGCCCGCCAAAAAATGCCGCATCGGTCTGGTCGATCGCATTTTTTCCAGGATCGGTGCCAGCGACGAACTTTCGCGGGGAAACTCCACCTTCATGGTGGAGATGAACGAGACCGCCAACATCATCAACAACGTGACCGATAAAAGCCTCGTTATCCTTGATGAAATTGGTCGCGGCACCAGTACCTACGACGGCATGAGCATCGCCTGGGCCGTCGTCGAGCACCTGCACGGGGAGGAGATCCGCGGCCCCCGCACATTATTTGCCACCCATTACCACGAATTGACCCGGTTGGAGCAAATGCTCCCTCGAGTTTGCAATTACTGCGTGGCGGTGAAGGAATGGAATGACGAAATCGTTTTTGTGCGGCAAGTTTTGCGGGGCGCCTCCGACCGCAGCTACGGCATCCAGGTGGCCCGCCTGGCCGGTCTTCCCCAGA
>JAJFLT010000429.1 GCA_021772555.1 Opitutales bacterium
TGCAGCACGTTTTTCAGATCGCTGGTGGCAATCGAGTCGGCTGTATCCAGATTTTGTCCGCTGAGAGGCAGCGCGCACCAGATGGAGAGGAGTATTATCGCTTTCTTCATTTTAAAAAATTGATGGGTGTGCGTGCGGTGATCAGTTGATGGTGATGGGCAGTTCGATGAACGTCGCCGGTTTGACGACATTTTCATACATGGCAATAGCCGTCCAGATATCGTGCGCGTGGGCGTTTTGCTCCGTCCACACCCACTCGCCTTCGGCCAGGCGGCCGGATTTAGCGTGTTGCTGGTTGGAGTCTACAAAATAGGCTTGGGCCAGTCCCAGGTAGAGCGTTTTAACTTCCACCGTATTACCGGTGTCAATCTCCCTTAATTCGTTAACAACGGTCACATTGGCATTGAATTTGTCCACTTCATTAAGAATACCCAGGATAATGATGGTACGGTCTCCAACTGTGAGCGAGGAATCTGCGGAATCGGTCGGAATCTGAGCCAGGAGGGACGAGATTTTATCCAGCAAAGGTTGGGGAAAACTATTGGCCAGTCGCAGAATGCTTTGTTCATAGCGGGCAACGGCATTTTCAACGACCAGGGCAGCGGAGCGCAATTTGCTTTCTTCGGCCTCCATCTCAAGGCGTTTTGCATCGGCTTGGGCGACGTCTTTGCGGGATTCTTCAATCTGCTCTTCGAGGGCTTTAATCTCCACTTTGAGGAGATTGATCTTGAAGGACATGATGTTCTTTTGTTCCCGCCAATCGTTGGTTTCCTGAGAGAGGATCTGGCGCGCATCCACCCATGTTTCGACCATCGAGCTGGGTTGATCAATATTGTTGCTTGAACTTTGAGCGAAGCCGGTGGCAGAAGCGATCAATGCTGTGCCCAGGGCCGCGAATTTAGCAAATTGCAAAATATTCATAAGTAATTTTTACCAGTATGGCTGCTGTATTTATGAGGTTAATCTAAGGTTGGTTCAGGCGTGGAGCGGACTTTCGGCAAAAGAGAATTGGGTCAAAATCGCCTGTGATGGCTGATGGGAGAGTTTTGTCCACCGCTTCGCTGTTTTCAAATCAAAAAATCGATATAATTTTGGGGGAATATTGTTGCCGGAATTTTACTTAATTATCCTGCTTTAACCAGCATATTAAAAGGATTGTGAGAAAGATTTAGAGTGAAACTGACCACCTTGGCTGGCTCCATTGTCCTGTCAAGCTTTTGTCTGCCGGACAATATCTGGAAAAAGGTGTTTGATTCATGCTTACGATCCCATGGCATTGCGGTTGAAATTATTGAGTGATTAATTTTTGATTTGACGCTTTACATTGTAGCCGGAAAGCGTTTTCTTTTCCACTTTTCTCGTAAAAATCATGCACAAGACACGCAAATCAATGGCGAAACGCTTTAAGGTCACGGGCACGGGCAAGGTCATGCGCCGTACCCCCGGTCGGCGCCATATGTTACGCAAAAAGAACAAGAAGCAAATACGGCGTTCGAGTATAGATAAATCCGTGGCTCCCGGACTCGTCCGGCAGATTAAGGTCGGCGCCCCCTATCTATTTTAAGTCTTGCGCCTCCAATCGTTCAGGTAAAGGATTCGCAAACCCGATGAGCGGCCTGGCGGCTCAGGAATCAACCAAGGAAACTGAAACATGCCTAGAGCATCCAACACTCCCGCAACTCGTAAACGGCGCAAGCGCGTTCTCAATCAAGCCCGTGGCTACTGGGGAAACAAGTCTCGCCTCTACCGCTTTGCCAAGGACGCGGTGGATCGCGCCGGCCAGTATGCCTACCGGGATCGCCGCAAAAAGAAAACCGAATGGCGTCAGCTCTGGATCGTTCGCATCAATGCGGCCTGCCGCGCCCAAGGTGTCAGCTACAGCCGATTTATGAATGGCCTGAAAAAAGCCGGCATAGAACTCGACCGAAAAGCCCTGGCCGAACTGGCCGTGCGCGACGGGGTGGCTTTTAATAGTTTGGTGGAAAAGGCCAAGTCCGCAGCCAGCGCTGCCTGAAGCGACCTTTAATTCTGCCTTTTCCACTGAAACTCCCGGCCGTCGCATAGGATGGACCGGTAGTTCGCTAGTGGAATTTTCAATTGGAATAACAAATTCGGATTACTCTACAGATGCAGGAAACTCTCGACGCCATAATCAGAAGTGCCGAAAATGACTGCCGGGTTGTTTCTACCAGAGCCGAGTTGGAGGCATTTAAGGCCGGATTGATGGGTCCCAGAGGCTCTTTTACCCAGGTGCGCAAGCAAATGGGCCAAATCGCAAAGGAGGAGAGACCTGCATTCGGCAAAAAAATCAATGAAACCAAGAACCGCCTGGAAGAACTTTTGGCGGAAATTATGGGTAGGATTGAACGCACGGAGTTGTCCTCCCGTTTGGGGGCGGCCATCGATCCGACATTGCCCAGCCCGGAACATTCGCCCGGTTCGCTCCACCCGTTGACCCAAATCCGGGACGAACTTTGCGCCATTTTCCGACAGGTAGGATTCGTGGTGGCCGAAGGGTCCGAGGTGGAAACCGAGTTTTTCTGTTTCGATGCCTTGAACACGCCGCCGGATCATCCGGCCAGAGATTTGCAGGACACCTATTATCTACAGGAAAAAATTCACTTTTCCAACATTCCGCAGCATGACAAGGAGCGCTATGTGCTCAGGTCGCACACATCTACCGTGCAGATTCGTACCATGCTGGACCAGCCGCCGCCCCTGCGCATCATTTCCCCCGGCCGCTGTTTTCGGCGGGATACGCCAGACGCCACCCACAGCGCCAATTTTCACCAGATCGAAGGTCTTTATGTCGACAAGAATGTGACCGTCAAAGACCTCAAGGCGACCCTCGATTATTGTTTCCAGTCCCTCATGGGCAAAGAGGTGCGGACTCGTTTCCGGCCCCATTTTTTCCCCTATACGGAACCCAGTTTCGAGGTTGATTTCCATTCCGGGCATTTGGCCAAAGTGGGGGCCGAGTGGACGGAGATCATGGGTTGCGGGATGGTCGATCCGTCCGTCTTCGAAGCCGTCGGCTATGATCCCGAAGTCTGGACCGGCTATGCCTTTGGCTTGGGGATCGAGCGAATTGCCATGATTCTCTATGGTGTCGATGACATCCGCTATTTATACCAGAACGATTTACGTTTTTTAGACCAGTTTGCTTGAGCCGTTTAAGGAGCGTTTTACTTCTCGATTCAAATTTTAACCACAGATTACACGGATTAACACAGATACTTTTTTAAACGAACCCGGAATCCGTGGTTCTAGAAACCTTTAGGGTATATTTCATGAAAGTTAGCCAACAATGGTTAAGGCGTTACATCGACCTCGACCGTTCCCGGGAGGAGATTGAGGTCGCCCTCACCCTCATCGGTTACGAGGTGGAGGGAGTCGAGGAAATTGGGCTGCCCTTGCTGGAAGGCGTTGTAGTGGGAGAGGTTTTGACCAGCGAATCTCATCCCAATGCGGACCGCCTTTCTGTTTGTGAGGTTTCCGTTAGCGAAGATGGTGAAACTAAAAGCATTGTCTGCGGGGCCAAAAATTACCAGGTGGGAGATCGTGTGCCGGTGGCCCTGGTGGGAGCGGTTCTTCCGGGTGATTTTAAAATCAAGAAAAGCAAACTGCGAGGTGTGGTATCCGAAGGTATGATGTGCAGCGCCCGCGAACTGCAGTTGGGCGACGACCATCGCGGCCTTCTCATCCTGGAAGGCCGACCGGCTGTAGGCACGCCCATCAACGAGGTATTTCCTGAAAGAGATTTGGTTTTTGACATCGAGGTTACGCCGAACCGCCCGGATTGTCTCAGCCATCTGGGGATCGCTCGTGAAATGTCAGCCCGGTTCGGCCTGCCCATCGATTTTCCCGAGATCATGGGAAGATCGAAACCTAAAATTTCCAAGGATCGTCCCCCCTTGCTGGACAAGGTGGTGGTCGAAGTTCCCGATAAATGCCCTCACTACCGGGCTTATGGCATTCGGGGCGTGAAAATCGCACCGAGCCCGCAGTGGATGCAGCGATTGTTGAAATCGGGGGGCCTTCGTCCGATCAATAATGTAGTCGATATCACCAATTTTGTGCTTTTGGAGCTGGGGCAGCCTTTGCATGCCTTTGACGCCTCAAAAATCTGGGGAGGCAAACTCGTCATTCGGCAGGCCGTGCGGGGAGAGGAAATCGTCACCCTGGACGAAAAGCGGCGAGCACTTGTCCCCTCCATGACGGTTATTGCGGATGCCGAGCGCGCTCTCGTGGTGGCCGGAATCATGGGCAGCATCGATGCCGAGGTGGATGACTCCACGACGGACCTGGTATTGGAGGCCGCTTATTTCAATTCATCGAACATTCGCTCGACTTCCCGGCGGTTGAACCTGGTCTCGGACAGCTCCTATCGGTTTGCCCGGGGCGTCGATCCCAAGGGGACGGAATTCGCCGCCTTGCGAGCCATCGACCTAATCCTTGAAATAGCCGGTGGGGAACTGGAAGGTCTTCCTTACGTGGCCGGCGTGCCGCCACTGGAGGAGAGGGAAATCGAAATCGGGTCCGGTTTCATCTGCAACCGACTTGGATTTGAGGTTGAGGCTTCAACCATCGGCGAGGTATTTGAAGCGCTCGGACTCTACGTGCGCAAACGCCGTAAAGTGGATGGGGCCATATACTGGAATGTCGGCATACCCAGTTTTCGGCCCGATTTGGAGCGTCCCATCGATTTGGTGGAAGAATTTTTGCGCATTTATGGCACAGACAAGATTCCCACTGCTCGGGTTATGGTGCCGGGGCTTTTGCACAAGGACGATCCGGTGGACGTTTTTACGAGGAAATCGGCGGCTTATCTTTGCGACCGGCATTTCAATGAATGCGTCAACTATTCCATGCGCAGCGCAGAGGAGGTCGGCCTGTGGTTCAGCCATGCGGCCGCTTCCACCCTGCAACTGGCCAATCCTTTGGCCAGTGATCAATCCCATCTGCGCCCGTCCCTCATTCCCTGTCTGCTGGACAGCCTGCGGCTCAATCGCTACCGGGGCAACAACCCCCTGCGCCTGTTTGAAACCGGCAACGTATGGCGGGAGCGCGACGGCCGCCTGTGGGAACTTTTTTCCGTGGCCTTCCTGATGGTGCAGGAATCGG
>JAJFLT010000430.1 GCA_021772555.1 Opitutales bacterium
GGCTTAAAGATGCTCCACCTGTAGCAAAAGACTATATCGGTTGCAGATTTGTTCTAATATGAAACCTTTGCAATGATTATCAATCTGGAATTTGTAATCCCCCCCGATGCTTGGAGTGTCAGGTTACCCAAACTGAGCCAAACACAAAAACCGACATTATCCAAACATCTGCTCGCAACCCGCATCAACATTCAGCCCTAACGACTGGAAATCATAGCTGTGGATTATTTTCACGAAACAATCGGACGCTCCTGAATTGTAACAGCACCGAATGGTGTATTACCCTAAAGCCTCTGGTTGAGTCCCTCGCTTACCGATCAGGAGAAGACTGCCACGATCTCAACCACAATGTTGACGGCAAACGTCGCTGGCCGAATTCACTGAAAACTGATCGGATTATGAATTTCAACGGGAACGGCGTAAAAATTACACTTCATCGTTAAGAAAATTAATCTCGTGTGAGGAGATTCTGGTCAAGCCGTAGCGATGCCAGCCCTTCGGTGCAGGCTGTCGCGATCATCGTGATGTCCAGGCTGTAGGCGATGAAGTGGAAGCCCTCGTCGACACGTGCCTTGACTTCTGCCGGATCGGGCGAGACGACATGAATGCCGGGTGTTACGTTGTGGCGCTGGCAGGCGTTGAGGATCGCATCGCGCGCCCCGAGGTAGTCGGGGTGATCGAAGTCTGCAGAGATCCCCATCGAAGCAGTGAGATCGTAGGGACCGATGAAGGCTGCATCGATTCCTGCTACACTGAGGATTGCATCGATATTGCGCACAGCCTCGATGTGCTCAATCTGCACCACAACGAGGGTCTCGTTATTGGCCCGGGCATACTCGTCGGCCAAGCGCAAACCATAGGTGTTAGCTCGGCAGAAACCTACACTTCGCAGGCCCTCGGGCGGATACTTGGCGGCCTCTACCAGCAATGCAGCTTCCTCGCGGGTTCGCACCAGCGGGGCCACTACCCCGCAAGCACCGGCATCGAGATAGCGCTTGACGAAAGCGTAGTCAACCCCATGCAGGCGCACCATCGCTGCGCATTCCGGGCGGCCGGAACGGATGGCCTGAAAGATTTGCTGTACCTCTGGCAAATCAACTGCCGAGTGCTCGACATCGACGCAAAGGAAGTCAAAGCCACATGCGGCCATCAATTCGGCAATAATAGGACTGCCACTATTGATCCAACTGCCGATCACGGTCTCACCCGTGCGCAAACGCTGACGCAGGGATAGCTTGGGTTTCACATCGTTCATAATTAGTTAAGATGAGAGCGTTTTCTTCTCTCCACCGGATTTTCTATTGCGTCAGGTGAGCGGCGATCTAACAGTATTTTCTTTCAAAACCTCCGGAGGCTTCCTATCCTCAGATTCAGAATGATTTAGCAACTCTTTTGTATACTGAGTAAGTCCAAGGACATCTGCTCCGAGATTGATAATACTATATCCATCTTCCACCAGTGAGTCGAAACTTTTACTGGAGGCTGTAACCATCGCAAATTTCCCATGCTTCATGCTGGCCTCTAACACTGTTTCTTGCGCTTTTATAACCTCTGGGGCATCAGTTTCACCTGTTATCCCCAATTGATGACTGTAATCTGCGGGGCCGAAAAGGAGGATATCGAACCCTCCGATCGAAGCGATTTCATCTATGTTTTCAACGGCTTCAGGTGATTCGATCTGAAGGATGATAAAGCGCTCTTGATTGCAATGTCGAATGTAGTCTTTTACGGGCGCTTGCGTAAATAACCCATCCGCGTTTCCTCCGTCCAAAGATCGTCTCCCCAATGGGTAAAATCTTGTGCTGTCAACAACTTCGCGCGCTTGATCAGCGGTATCGACATGCGGTACCATAATTCCCGTCGCGTCAGCTTCAAACGGTTTAATATAATCGCTATATCCTCCGCTGCCAACTCTGACAATTGTATCGAGATCATGGAGTTTTGCTGCCCTTATCTGGTTTTCCAGATTCAGCCAGTCGTTTGGCACGTGTTCACTGCACAGCCATACGACATCCATTCCGCATAGCCCACAGATTTCAACAATACGTGGATCTGACAGGTTAAGCTTCATACAGGTTGAAGCTTTTCCGGCCCTTAGTCGTTTGAGTACTCTACTTTCACGAAGTTTCATCTTTTTAAATTGTGATTAATCTAATTACGGAAATTGTTTGGTCCTCTTCTATAAGATTTCAGAGCAGCAAGGACAGTTCGTTGGGTGAGTATGGCTTTTCAGCTTCATGCCCCGCCTGTGGCTTACTCCAATTTCGCCAGCGAGGCTTATGGTGTACAGCGGTGATCCCGGTTTACACTGGGATGAAAGAATCCCCTCGCGGATGTAATTACAGGCAATATCTGAGTTGACAAATTCCATACTTTTCACACCGGCATTTCATCGAAACTGAACGAATAGAGCTTCGCCTTGTTTAATTCAAATTCCAGTCGAATTGTTTTACCGTTGTATGCGTGGGGAACAAATCCATTTGGCCATTCAACTTTTCCGTCCGAAACCGTTTCTCTGAGAGGTTGGGAGCGGGAGAGCTTTACTCCACCTTCACCGAGAAATCTGGCCCACACATATCCGCCTTCCTCGACATCGGCGCTCAGGCAGATGGGCTGTCCGCGATATGGTAGAGCCGCCGTCATAATAAGAGCTGAGGCCTTACCGGAAGTTTGCTCGTAACCCGCGAAACCGTCCGGCCGCAAGGTGGCCAGGCAGAAAGAGCCCTTGCGCCAGCCGGAGTGCAGACCGTCGCTCCCCCCATAATAGAGACGTATCTCGTTCTCCCGGAACACAGGGCAAGCGCCGGCGTAAACACAACCCCAATCATAATCTCCCTCCGGCTCCGAATTCGCAATCAGCGGACTGCCCGGAGAGATGCGTTGCCAGTGCACGGTATCAGGACTCCATGCCAGTTCAGTATGTACGCGATCAGTCTCGATATTGTAGATGGAAGGCAGGCCGATGTAGATTCCGTGAAGATAAAAGACCGGCATCGAGTAAATCTGCAAGTGATCCTCCAACCCGCGAAAAACGTTTTCCGGACTGGACCATTTTTTGAAATCGTCACTCTCGCTTCTGGTTACGAGACGGATACCCTCGTCCCCTCCACTCTCATGCCGCTCCCAATTGCGCGTGATAAGCACATACTTCCCCAGCGTTGGAGCCCAAAATGCATTATTGTGCGTATCACCGACAACTGCAATCTCGGGATAAGGGACCGGCTCACTCCACTTTACACCATCCGCTGAAAAGGTGGCAGATAACTTTTTTTTCACGCGCTCCTGGAAGATCATTTTGTACCGGCGCGATGGGTCCTCCTCGCAAATGTCCTTAAATACACCCGCGCCGTGAGGGCCTCGTATAACTATATTCGAGCATTTTCCTTCCCATTCGTGGAAGGTCATCAGCGGTTTTTCCCATTTGATTCCGTCCTTGGAAACCGCATAGCAAACGCCCATTTCTCTCCTTCCCATTTTCTCAGCGGGATACTTGATCTCATCGCGCTGGTCATAAGGAATCTTCGACGATCCGGGATCGGCAATGAAAGGGCTGTACCAGCACTTGTAGATCCTTTCCTCTTCATCAAATATCACATTGGGATAGAGATTATCGAATCGCAACTCCCAAGGCTGGTCTTCCTCAAAAAGTGGGTTGCGGTTATCTTTACTCGCCTTCCCTACTGTGAGTTCTGCATTTGTTGTTTTTTCAACGATGCGGCTATCCAGCAGATGGAATCTGCTCCGGCTCATGCTCGCATCATCCTCTGTAGTAACGGAATCAGTCATGGCTGACTAAAATCCCTAAAGGGTTACTCTTCCTCTACCTGAAAAGAGTAGAGGGCTCCCCGTGTTAAATTGAACCGCAACCGAATCACCCTGCCTTTGATCTCCGACAACGATTCCGACCAGCGAGGCGAAAGGCGCAGTTCGTCAACCTCATGGTAAGTCGTTGCTTTGCGCCCACTATACCCAGCCAACGGTTTTCCCGATACGTCGAGAACGTCCACACGTACCTTCCCCTGCGCGGCGTCAACGTTGACATGCAAATTGCCGCCTTCGAGTTTGAACGGTTTCGTGAGGACGGTTCCGGGTTTGTCCCCGGCAGTCAGAGAGATAAAGCCATCGAGACGTATCGTCGCCAGGCCGATGGCGTGTTCCCGCGTAAAGACGACTTCTTTAGTTCCATGCCGTTCATTGGCGCCGCCATAGTAGAGCCAGTGCCGGTCGTCATGTGTCACGATAGTGGAGGAAGGCAGAATGATGTCGTTATCAAACGCCCCATCGCCTCCACGCGGAATGATGGGCTTTTCAGCATACACCCACGATAAATCCCATTGGTCACCGTCACGGCTGGTGGCGATGTAGAAATTCATCACGTCACGCTCGTGGTGTGTAAAAAAATCGTTGGGGCCTTCGCTCACATCACCCGGCCATTCGAAGACAGACATCAATCCGAAGTGCACTCCGCAATAGATCCAATCGGTGAGCCCGTAGAGTTGGCGACGATTGCTCTCACTCTTGCCTTCACGGTCGAACATCCATTCCCGGACCATGGTCCAGTTTGTAGGGTCGGCCTTGACGTCCGGATTGACCATCTCACGATTGCCTCGTATTTCACCGGAGCCGCCTGTCGTACCGAAATCCGTGCGTGTGAACAGCCGATAAGTCTGCGCGGCCTCGTCCCACAGGATCTGGTTGTAGGTATCCGCAGCGCGGTGTGTCACGGGTTCGCCGCTGTTGTAGGGAATCCAGCGAATGCCATCAGCCGAATGCGCAATTCCCGCCATCGTCCCGGGCGCGTCATGAGCTGCTTTGTAACGGTGCGTGGGATCGGTTTCATGAGGATCAATGGAGACGGCAAACGAGTGCGCGGCTGAATAGATGCCGGTAACTTCGGCCACTCTCGTGAAGTGCAAGCCATCCACGGACTCTGAATATTCATAGCGATATCCGTCAGGTATGTCTTGGCGCGCCCACATTTTGAATTTCCCGTCGTCGTGCAGGACGGTTCCATAAAACCAGCCATCAGCGAAGATTGGTTGACCGTTGTTTTCCTTGACCGCCCGCCCCAATGTCCGTGTGACGTATTTTTTCCCGGCGATCACATGGTCGTCAACAAAGAGCTGTTTCTGCAACCCAATCTCGACGAACTCTGCAGCATTGCCCGCACAGGTGGAGACTACAAAGATAACGCAAACCGTTAGTGGAACCATCGCTCTCATCCGTCGACGCAATCTATAAGTATCCGCATGATTGTGGGACCTGACATTACTCTCCCGGCACGAGCACCGCGATACGAATAGAATACAGATTAAAATGGGGGTCGTTCCACCATTCCTCGCCAGTATCGGCTTCTTTATGGACTTCCAACGGGGTATTGACTCCCTTACCGGGCATACTTACATGCACATCAAGTTGGCCATAGCCAGTCACGGTGATTTTTGTGCAATCGGGTATTTCAAAGTGTGCGCTGACCATGCCGGAATGCCGGTTACCGGTATCGAATCTGTCACTCGCCCCCCAACCGTAAAGATGCTCACCCCAGAGGTTATTGACTTTGTAGCGTACTCCGGGCCTGGCCAACTTCCATTCGACAGGTTCTCCAAACAAAACGACGGTTCCCGGAGGGATGCAGGGACTGCCAATGACATCGACACCAACGATCGGTTCACTTTCTTCGATGGTCACCGCGCTGAAAGGCGGTATGTCCATCTCCATCCCTTCCGGATGCGGGCCTACCCCCGTGCCTTCCCGGCCTACTTCGCACCTGCAGTTAGTATAT
>JAJFLT010000044.1 GCA_021772555.1 Opitutales bacterium
GGCGGCGGCGCAGGCAACCGGATTCTTTTCATGAGTATAATGACCCAAGGCATTTTTACCGGCAATGTTGAGGTCTTCTCTGGCGATTAACGCCGCCAGAGGAAAAATACCCCCACCGAGTCCTTTCCCGATGACGACCATATCCGGGATAATCCCAAAATGCTCGAATGTGAAAAAAGTACCGGTTCGGCCCAGACAATGGGGAATCTCATCCAAAATCAATAATGCATCGTGTTTGTCGCACGCTTTGCGGACAATTTGCCAATATTGTTTATCCGGTATATATGGCGTGCTGCGGACGGTCTCGGCAATAACCGCGGCGACATCTCCTTCCTTGTCCAGCATGTATTCTACGTATTGGGCACAGCGTAAATTGCACTCTCCTTCACATCCGAAGACACAATGCTTCGGATCCGGCGGTGGCGCATGTTCGGCGCCAGGCAACAACGGGCCAATGTTTTTGCGGAAAGTCGCTTCTCCGCCGACTGAGATAGCATCCAGAGAGGCGCCGTGAAACGAATCCCACATGGAGATGCTTTTGAATCTGCCGGTAAAGGACCTCGCTAGTTTTAGTGCCATGCCAATTGCTTCGGCGCCGCCGGGCGCAAATAAAACCCGGTTTAGATCGCCGGGCGCTAGCTCTGTCAATTTCCTGGCCAGCTCGACAGCCTTTTTGTTGGTATATCTGCGAGTGCAGAAGGAAAGCTCCTCCATCTGCCGGGTAATGGCCTCAATCACATGGGGATTGCCAAAACCCACCTGGTGCACGTTGTTGCCGTGAAAGTCCAGATACTTTCGTCCCTGTAAATCTTCTATGCAGGATCCCTCACATTTGTTTAAGACATTCAAGCAGGGTGTGGATAAGGATTGATGCAGAAAATATCGAGCGTCTTCATCCAGCACTTTGCGAGTTTGCTCATCCAAATTTTGGTCCTGCCATTGTTGACGCAGTGGAGATAGATTAACATCTCCCTCGGATTTTTCAATCTTATCGAATTCGTTGCGATTCATAAAAATTCCCCATCTGATAATTGTCCGGACAGATACCGCCATTGACCGGAAACCATTACAGCTTCGAGGCGTGGACCTAGGGGGGTCGGTTGCACAATAATCAAATCCGCTTGATAACCTTCGGCAAGTTTTCCGACATGGGTCAAGCCGACAGCATCGGCTGCCCGCCAAGTTGCCAATGAGACTGCATCAGGAAGAGGTATTTCAATGTCCGTGGACACTTTAAATAGGGCCGGCAAGAGGCTGTTTGGTTTGTAATCCGAACAGAGAACATCGATCAGATTCTCTCGAATCCCATCGCTAGCCCGTAGTCCGCCACCCGAGCTGGCTCCACGAATGACGTTGGGCGCCCCCATGACTACCGCCATATCATAATCGCGCGAAGCACGAGCGGAAATTTCATTGAGCGGAAACTCGCTGATGTTGGCTCCAAGTTGATGCCACTCACTGGCGCTCTTGAGTGAGTCGAAATCATGTCCGGAAATAGGTATTTTAGCGGTCTTTGCGGCTCTGAGTAGTCGATCAATTACTTCTTGTGAACGAGATTGCCGACTCTCCTCCTTGTGCACAATGAGCCTGAGGGCTTCACGTTCGGTCATGGCATAAGTTCGCATTAGGTAACTGGCATATCTGCCATCCTGGGCGTATTGACCCTGGCCCGGGCTATGATCCATAAAGGAGATCAAATCAACTTTCCCCTCCTGAATCAGGGCTTCCACTAGGTGAACGGACCCGACGTCTGTGATTTCAAAGCGCAGGTGCACCCGACGATGAAGGACAGCCGGTTCCCTCTCAAGCGATCTGACAATTTGATCCGCAATGTTTGGATCCCGAACGCCGAACTCTTTTCCGGCAAACGCGATAGCATTGAAGACAGTGGTAATCCCGCAAGTGAGGTGCCGCTGATCACATTCTTTAATAGCAAATGGTATGGGAAAAAATATCTTGGGTCGTGGCTCAACCATTCTTTCAATCGCATCGCTGTGCAAATCGATGAGACCGGGCAGGATAATCTTTCCCGGCAGGCGGATTTCTGTGCACTGGGGATTTCGCTTGGCGTTGGAGCCGATACTCGCAATACGCTCTCCCTTAATTAACAGCGGACAGTCTGATACCAGGGAATGGGGAAGCACCAAGTCTGCTCCCACCATCAAAAAGTTTTGCGCCATGATTGCTCACATCTAAAAATTAACGGTCAAATCTACCCGATCCGCGCGATAACGACTGATCACGTATTCCACAGGCTTTTTCGTTTCCACATCGACGTTGACGGTCTGAACCAGTAAAATGGGCCGATTCAAAGGGATGCGCAGAAGTGCTGCGTCTTCACCGGTAGCCAATAAGGCGCTGATCATGCTCCTCTTCCGGCTTAGCCTGATATTGTATTTTTTTTTGATGAATTCGTGCATGGAACCGGTTTTGAAAAGAGAATAAATCTCTTTGTGCGATTTGTGAGTGAAGCAATGAGTGCTGATGCAAAAAGGAATTTTATCAGCGTAAACCAGTGATTCGAGCCGCGTTACTAATCTGCCTTTGGGAATCTGCAAGTACTTGGCCTCAATTTGTGAGGCAGGCTTCAACTGTCGCTTGATAAAAGTCCGATCACCTTTAACTCCCATGCGCCTCAAGTTTCTCGTTAGTCGAGTTTCTTTATGTAGCTCATACTTGAGAGGATGAAGGAATACAAAAACGCCTACGCCCGGCCTTCGTTCCAGCTTACCCTGGTCGACCAGTTCATCGATAGCCCGACGCAGTGTATGTCGGTTCACTCTAAATCGCTCTGCGATTTTACCCTCAGGCTCAAGTCCGTCCCCGGGCTCGTAGTTATTCTCAATCTCTTCTCGCAAGATTTTCGCAATCTGCAAATATAAAGGCTCTCCGCTCGAACGCATGATGTAATATTTTTAATAGATATCTGGATAAGTTTCGTTTCCTTAGCAACAAAAATCCAATACAAGTCGACATCTGGATGCAGTGCCTCGGCGAAATATAGACACAGGATCGACAAGTGCCTGATTTAATTGATTGAACTTTAACTCAAAATCAGTGTGGGGAAACGTGTACTGTAAAATAAATCAGCTCACATCTGTAAATCATTGTTTTTAAGCGGCTTGACGATAATAGTACGTTAACATGCTGATTGGACCCCATCTTTGCTACCACTTTAAGTGAGAGTATTTCCGTAGGTTAGGTATTGTAGGTTTTGCAGGG
>JAJFLT010000431.1 GCA_021772555.1 Opitutales bacterium
CGATACGGATATCGGCAGCGATATCGACGATGCGGTTTGTCTGGCTTATCTGCTGTCCCAACCCCGGTGCGACCTGTTGGGCATCACCACGGTAACGGGTGAGCCAGAAAAAAGGGCGTGGCTGGCTTCGGCCTTGTGCAAGGCGGCGGGAAAAGATATTCCCATCTATGTGGGGGCGGAGAAGCCACTCCTCATAGAGCAACGTCAGAAGGTTGCCCAGCAGGCCAAAGCTCTCGGCAATTGGCCTCACCAGAAAAAATTTCCACAAGGACAAGCTATCGCCTTTCTGCGCGACCAGATACGCGCCCATCCCGGTGAGGTGATTCTACTGACCATCGGTCCATTGACTAATATTGCCCTTTTGTTCGCCATGGATCCTGAGCTTCCGCGGTTGCTCAAGGGGTTGATTATGATGTGCGGCAAGTATACCGACTATCCTTCCCCGTGGGGCCAGACGGAATGGAATGCCATTGTCGATCCCCATGCCACAGCCATGGTTTTCCGCCATCATTTTCCATTGCACAGGACCGTGGGTTTGGATGTTACTTTGCGGTTGAGGATGACACCTGAGGAAGTCCGCCAAAGGTTTAAAGGAATACCCATCCTGGAACCGGTTTATGATTTTTCCAAGGTTTGGTTTAAAGAGAGAGATGTGCTGGAATTTCACGATCCGTTGGCGGCGGCGATTATCTTCAACGAGCGCATCTGCCGATTTGAAAAAGGCTATTTTGACATCGAATTGGAAAACAAGGAGTTGTTGGGAGCCACCCATTGGACCCCCGATTTCAAAGGGCGCCACCAGGCGGCTATGGACGTGGACCCGGACAAGTTCTTCGAGGAATACTTTTCGGTTTTTTCCTGATGTCTTTTACGCGATTTGAACTTTTCTAATAATCCTGATTCATGCAAAAAAAATCCCCGCATAAACATGCGGGGATTTTTTGTTAAAGGTTTAGCTTTTTAAAGTAGGATAAATCCTACCACATGTATTTGAAGGTCAACTCCGCGCGAATGGGGAGTTCAGCAAGTAAGGAATCATTGCCATACACACGATGCGGCGGCGACCAGTTTTTCTGGTCCGTCAGGTTAAACAGGTCCAATTTAACTTCCCAACGATCGGTCGAATAACCGAAGGTCACGTCGAGAGTATACTGCCACGGCACCACCGGGGCAACACATTGGGCTGGGCCTGAGTTGAATTCCAGGCATGCACCGTGAAAACCTGTATTAAATGGCGATGTAACGAACATGCCGGCGTTAATGAATACCCCGTTCTCCATCTGGAAGTGAGCCAGCGTATTGAAGAGATGGTCCGGCGCACCATTAATTTCGGTTCTCTGCAAGGTAATGCCGGCCGAATTTGTAATGGGTTGTTGATCGACTGTGAGGATTGACGACCCGAACGCGCCCGCCGCCAAGGTGGCATCGATATAGCTGTAACCTGCGGTCAAATAGAAGCTCTTCTTGGGCTGGTAATTGGCCTCGATTTCAAAACCCCTGAGGCGTGTGCGGTCAAAAACACCGGTTCCCTGCCCTAGAGCACTAACGGAGGGACTGGCGAACTCCTGATAGAAAATAGCGGTTCCAATAAACAGGGTGTCCTCTTTCAGGCTGAACTTAAAACCGGTTTCGTAGAGAAAATTCTCATTATGGAAATCGGAATCATCAAAACCAACACCTCCCCAGTCGCTCGGGACAAAACCCCCACCAGTGCCAGCCGCAGCCGATTCACTGAAGTTGTAGGTTAAATAAGAGGATATCTTATTATTAAGCTTGTAGAGAAGGCTAACATTGTAGTTTTCCATCTCCTGACTGGTAGTGGTATCGGCGAATGAGTTTCCGAATGGATCCCTGTATTCGATATCCATGAAATCCCGACGATAACCTCCGAAGAAGTTCAATTTTTCACCAAACTGCATATCCAGTTGGAAGAACGGGCCGTAGCGCGTTGCCTGCGAATCACCGGTATCCCCATTGAACCCGGCGTTGGCGTAGCGAGCTGAAAGGACGCCGCGTGGCCTCTCCCCAGGAATGACATCGTCACCGGCGAACGCTTCGTCAGCAATCCGCCTGGCAAGGTTTCCATTAGTCAAAGCATCATCCGGGTTTGCGGGATTGAAGGAAAGATCGTGGGCATTGGCCGGCTCGTTAAAAAAGTGATTCATGGCCAAAACATTCTGCCAGCGGAAATGCAGTCCGGTATTGACCTTCACGGTCAGGCCATCCGTGTCTGCAACGGTGATGCGAAACTCCGTCCGGTTATCGATAGACACGTTATCGATGAGCACTTCACTGTAGCCATAGGAACTGAAGGTATCCCGGTCGATCCAGTTGTAGGCTGTGTTATTGCTGATATTAAACCGGTCGTTAATGTCCCATGTTTGAATAGCCTGGGCGTTAAACTGACGGCCAAATGAATCGTCACCTGGTGCCAGCAGACGTCTTTTGCGGCTGAGTTTTACCGGAGCGCCAAAATTAATAAAGTTATCCGCACCGCGAACATCGTCTAAACCAACGGTCCCGTCCTGGTTTCTGTCCATTTCGTCAAAACCATCACCGTCCAGATCTCCTTGGGGAGAAATCTGCCCCGGTAGATAATTTCCATTGTCGATGAGGTCCTGAGTAATACGGTTGATGCCCCAATTCTCGGTGTAACTGGCCTGGAAATACTCGAAATTGATTTCCATCCGGTATCTGTCACTCGGTTTCCAGGTCAATGCACCGTAGAGGGCTTGAGATTCCTTTTTGCCAAACTCATAATAACTACCCGACTCCTCGCCTGAATAGCTAAATCGTATGGCTGTTTTGTCGTTTATGGGCGTGCCATAATCAATCGTCCAGCGATATTGGTCATACATCCCGATGGTGAATGAGGCCGAGCCACGGGGGGCATCAAAATAGGGCTTTTTAGTAATCTGGTCGGAATAGCCGCCGGTGTACTGGGAGGCGCCATAAATGGCCGTAGGTCCACCTTTGACGATGTTGACTGATTCTACCGCATTGAAATTTACCGGCAATCCGTTCCCGTTGCTGGTCAAGCCCCGGCGTAGGCCATTGACGAACGTATCCGCAGTCTGTGTGCGTATGCTCGGGTTGGCCGGCGCTCCGAAATTGGATTTCGTATAGCTGCTGGCAGTCAATTTCACAAAGTCACGGACATCATAAATGGCGATGGCATCAAGCTGCTCCCGAGAAATGATGGTCACATTACGCGGGGTTTCCATAATACTGCGCCCGGTGCCATAAACGGAGTTGAAGGGGCGTGTGGTTGGAAGAATGCTTTCCTCGATGGGAACATCACTGACAAAAAATTCCTCGAGTTCTTCAAGTTCCTCACCTTCATTCTGGCTGAACAGCGTCGTTGTGAAAGGCAAACTCAGCGAAAGGAGTGCTAATAGCAGGTTTCGAATATTCATAATTATTGTTATGTTTATAGTACGGTTTGTTTAATTTGGTGTCTGGTTTTCTGGAGAAACTACTTTAAAAGAGAATGGCAGGGCAAATCTGCATCAACCTCCCGAATTTATCATTGGCGGGAAACCTGAATGAGACTCAGATGGAGATTAAATGTAAACTTGGGGCACGTTTTCGTAAAAATTAGGCAACAGTTCTTTAACTTTGGAGATAAAGAAAATCTACTTTAGGGGTGAGATTTCCTGTATTAGGTAAAAATACTAGGATTCGTCTCCTCTCTGGCAACTCCAAAATTGACGAATATACAACAGTCTTTCAGCTATTTTAATCTTTTAAATACCAATAGGTTAGATAGTTTTAAACCTTCCATGAAAACAGATTGGCAAATGTAGAAAATATGATTTTTTAGAATTTTTATCGGATCTCAGCGAAAAAATGATGGGTCTCGATTGAACGAATTGACTCATTGATTGTCTAACTGGCGCGACAGCTCCTGGTTTCCGGTCCCGCCACGAACAAAGCCAGGCGAACGGGCAATATCCGCCGAACTTTATTGCTGGAATCTATCTCAATTTCGAAACTCCAGAGTTAAAAGACCGGCGGTTAATCACTTGGCGGGTGCAAAAGCCCTTTCATGTATTGGCAAAATGGAAGGCTCCCGGCAAATAAAGGCGCCGATGGCAATTGGGGGTGAAATTTTCGCAATGGAAAAACGGACTCTTCCAAAAAGTGGATTCCTCCACCTCCAGCGGCTAACAAAGCATAGGCGGCGGCCATATCCCAAACCTTGACCTTGTAATCTAGCGCCCCATCAAGCCGACCCACCGCCGCATAGGCCAAGTTCAAGGCACCGCTACCCAGGCTTCGCAGCCGATGTCCGGTCAACAATGGGCGCAACTGGTCACAAACGTCGGGCCGCAGTGGAAAATGCAAACCGACCAGACTTTGCGAATTCATGGGGGAAGTTTTCACCTTGGCCAGCGATCTGCCATCATAGAGCCCGAAACCAGGACCGCCCTTTATGAGTATTTTGCGGCTCATATCGTAGAGAAATCCGTATACCGGCATCCCGTTTTTCAACAAAGCCAGGGATATAGCGCAGATCGGAATGCCCAGCGCATAGTTGTTCGTCCCGTCAATCGGATCGAGCATCCAGGCATACCGCGCCTGCAACTCCTGTACCTCGTCCATCGGGTTGGACTCTTCTGAGCAATAGTCGTCTTTAGGGAAACTCTTGCGTAATTCGGCAAAAATCTTCTCCGAAATGGCAAAATCGGCAAACGTCACCCGGGTGTCATCTTCCTTCCAATCGCTCTTTACATCACCGAACTGCCTGTGGAAAAAATCCACCTGATTCATTACGGCGACCTGTCCCGCGTTGATGCGATGTTTGAGTTGTTTGTCCACGAATTAAAAGTAAATTTGAAAGCAAAAAATTAATCTATCGGGAAACCTGTACCCGAAACAAGCCTCTTTGATATGACAAGCGCCAATCGTAAAAAGCGTAACGCACCCTTCACATCCGTTGTCATCAATTACCCTGAATTGAAATCCAGTCCGATGATTCAAGTCCGACTAAAAGGATTTTTCGGCCTTGATGACTCGCAGAGGGAAGGTGGCGGGGGCGGTTTTGCAGTAGATTTTGTGATTCTCGATTGAGTGAATGGTGAATCCGGCCTCGCCAACGGTTTCCACTGTTTTCCTGTTCAGGTTGCAGCCTACATGGTTGAGGCGAAGCCAGATTGGATTGACCAAATCCTGGAGCGGTCCGGCCAACCAATGTTCACTGCGAATATGCTCCAAGAGCCGGAGCCTACCTCCCGGCTTGAGGACTCGTTTGAATTCTATTAGAGTTCTCAATGGTGAGGCCACACTGCACAAAGCCGTAGAGGCACAGACCACTTCAAAAGTAGCATCCGCGAAGGGTAATTTTTCTCCAGAACCGGGAAGAACGCTTATTTTGGCCACGGCGTTGTGCGCAGCTTCTTCCGATGCAGCGCGGAAATCGTCGTCCGGCTCAATAGCGGTAACATTGGCCTCCGCTCCATAATAATGAAAAGTCGCGCCGGTCCCCGACCCGACTTCCAGGATCTTCCCCTCCAGATCGCCAACCAGGTGGGTCCGAAGTTCACTAAAACCAGCGGCATCGAGATCGGAGGCAATGGCCTTCATGAACTCGACCACGCCCAATTCTTTCTTTCGCTTCTGAACTGCAGGCCCGTACCTGAAAAAGAAAAACATTTCCTTAATCACGATACCTTTATCTGTGGAAGATGGTGTGATTGTCCACTCTCAAGGTTATTTGTTTTAGGCCCAACATTTTTTGAAATTGCAACGGGAGCACCATAATGTAAAAGGTATCCAACGTCATGGCATAATCATATGAGATTCACGCAAGTTTATTAATTCGCCATTTGTTCAATGAAAACAGCAGCTCTTTTTGTCCTTAGTTTTCTTTTATTCTTCAATGCAAAAGGGACGCCCGGACATCCAGGATTTCAGGCCACCGTCGAGGTGGAAGAGGAGGTTTACAGTTATGTTCCTCCCGATAACGGGACCAATCCTCTTTGGTGTTACGGAAATACCTGCATCGTGCGACATGGTGATGATGTTTTTGTCAGCGGAGTTGAAACTCTGGAGGGAGTCCCACGTTACAACAACACTCGCTGGCTTCTTTTCAAACGAGACCAAAATGGCTGGCAACTCGTCCATAAGGACGAAAAAGATTACACCCGCGAGCCCTCGCCATTATCGATTCTCCCCGATGGGCGGATGTTTCTCTCCGTCAACCCGACTCTTGAGCCGCTGGAGGAAGGAGGCGGCCCAGCGGAGCCCCAATTGCTGCAATTTTCAGCTACAAATATAAAAACGCCCTACGAAACGATATTACCTGTTTGGCAAGAGAAACATCGGTTCAAGGAACACTCCTATCGCAGTTTCGTGGCTGACCGGCTTAGCGGCGACTTGATATTGTTTCAAAATGAAGGCGACGACCAGGCGGCGTGGTCCTACAGAAATGCCGATGGCGATTGGTCCCACCAGGGGATATTGCGTTTCCCCTGGGGGTCGGAATATGAGGAACCCCAAACCATTCGTGTATGTTATCCAGCAGTTCAGATAAGGGATAAGGAGGTTCACTTTTTCGGGGTCAGCGACATCGTGGAGCCGAATCTGGCCTGGCGTGAATATAAACGCGAGCTGACGGGCCGCAAGTGGGATTACGACTTCCGGCGGATGTTTTACACCTGGTCGGACGACATAACCACGGG
>JAJFLT010000432.1 GCA_021772555.1 Opitutales bacterium
TCTCGATGCGGTCGCCCAGGCCCGGTGTCTCCCGGCTTTCCAACACGCTGATGCCGATGATGGTCTCGGTGGCAAATGAATAGCCGTAGAGTATGCGCACAATGTCCTGATAACCCATGCCCTGAGTCTCAATGGCCAGACCGACCAGGTTGTGCTCCTCGTCATAACCGGCGAAGACAAGGTCCGTTCCTTCACTATCGGGCGAAGCCACCTCGAAACGGTCGTTTTCCACAAGTCGAAAGGCGGCGCTGGTGCGGGCTTCCGGCAGGACCTCGAAGATGGCCTTCTGCCGCAGATCGATTTTATTTTGACGGATTACGGGCCCGGTCAGCTCGAAGACCGAAACGATGGCCAGACCGCAAACGAAACCGATTCCCACCACAGCCCGGTAGATGGCCCAGATACTGACATGAGGAGGAGCCGCCGACGGGGAAGGGGGGCTGTTTTGCGCATCACTCATGACGGCTGCTCCTTTTTCTTTTGGCCGTAAACGCGTGGCTGTATCCAGTTGTCGATATGGGGTGAAACAGCATTGCTGAGAAGAATGGCGTACATGACACCCTCGGGCATTCCGCCCCAAACCCGAATCACCACCACCAGAACCCCGATGAGCACTCCATATAGCACACAGCCCAGGTGAGTTATGGGCGAAGCTACCATATCGGTGGCCATGAAAACCGCGCCCAGCATTAAACCTCCCGAGAAAAGCATGAAGAGCGGTCCGGCAAAGCGGGTGGAATCCACCATTTGCAGGATGCCACTGAAAATCGCCACCGTGAGCAAAATTGCCAACGGTACCCGCCAGCTCATCATCCGCCGCATAATCAGGTAAACTCCGCCCAGCAATATCAACAAGGCGCAGGTTTCGCCGGTCGAACCGGAGACATATCCCGTGAGCAAGTCGCCCGTATCGGTCATCACGCGGTCGAATTTCCAATTCGCCAGGGGCGTCGCTCCAGAAACGCTGTCATAGGTGGGTTCGGTGAAGGGAAAGGCAAGAGTGGAGGAGGGGACCTGGGAAAAGCGGTCCGCCGGCATCGCTGGCCAGGTGGTCATGGCAACAGGAAAGGCGGCTTGTAACAAGGCCCGGCCCACCAGAGCGGGATTGAATGGGTTGTAACCGAGTCCGCCGAAAAGAAATTTGCCCAAGCCCACCGCGATGATGCCGCCCACCGCCACCATCCAAATGGCCAGACCCGGTGGCAGGGTGAGTCCGTAGAGCAGGCCTGTCACCACCACCGACCAATCGCCGACACTGGTCTTCCGTCCGGTCAGGCGGCATAAAACGTGCTCCGTCACGACGCAGGAGGCCACCGCCGTGGTCAGGGTGATAAGCGCGGCCAAACCGAAGGTGTAAATGGCAAAGGCAGACACCGGCAAGAGGGCCAGGGCCACGTTGTACATGATGACGTCAACGCTCTTTCCGCCGGCAATGTGGGGCGAACTGCGGATTTCCAAAGTTTTGGCCCAGGGTTTCATCTCAAACCGGCGCTTTCATTTTGCGCACGGCCGCTTTGGCCACACGGAATTGTTGAACCAATGGAATGTGGGACGGGCAAACGAACGTGCAGCAGCCGCACTCGAAACAGTCCATCAAGTGGAAATCCTCAATCATTTGTTCATAACGGTTCTGCTCCGCCAAGAGACCCAGTTGCGATGGATTAAGGAAAATCGGGCAGGCCTCCAGGCAATAACCGCAATGAATGCAGGGGTATTGTTGGCGATCGTCGAGGTATCCGGTTTCCCGGGCGCTGAAGGCAATGACACCGGTGGTACCTTTTGTCACTGGGATGTCCAGGCTGGAGACGGCCTGACCCATCATAGGACCGCCCAGAAAAACCCGCGAAATGTCCTCCTCCACGCCCACCGTCTCCAAAACGAACCTGAGTGGCGTGCCGATTTGGATGCGGTAATTCCCTTTCTTTTTGACGGCCGGGCCGCCCACCGTGATGACCCGTTCCTGAATGCCGGAGCCATGTGGCAGTAATTGGCCGATCTCCGCCGTAGTGGCCACATTTACACAGAGGGCGTGCGTGTCGAGGGGCAGGCCTCCGGATGGAATTTCCCGGCCCAACAGAGCGGTGATGAGCATTTTCTCCGCCCCCTGGGGGTATTTGACCGGCAGGACTTCCAACTCGATCGGTAATTCCGCGGGAATGGCTGCGCGCAAAATTTCGGCCGCATCGGGTTTGTTCGATTCCACCGCAATAATTGTTCGGGCTGCGCCGGTGGCCTTCATCAAATAGGGAATGCCAACCATAACGTCGTGCGCGTGCTCCAACATGACCCGGTGATCGGTCGTCAGGTAGGGCTCGCATTCCGCCCCGTTAATAACCAGTGTATCGACGCATTTACCCTCCGGAATTTTCAGTTTGGCATGGGTGGGGAAACCGGCCCCTCCAAGACCGACCACGCCGGATTGCTGGACGGCCGCGACAATTTCCTCCGGCTCGGCCGTAGCAGCATCGCATGGATTGCCTTCGAGAATTTCCTGGGTAGAGCCGGGAAACGGCTCGATGAAAATGCCGGGAACCATTTTTCCGCTGATGCTCGGCGTCAGTCCGATGCTTCGGACGACTCCTGAAGCGGGGGCGTGCATGGCCACGGAGATAAAGCCATCGGGTTTGGCAATGCATTGGCCGCGGGTCACTTCCTGGCCTTCGCGCACCACCGCAATGGCCGGTTTTCCGATATGCTGGGAAAGCGGCACGACCAATAGTGGAGCGAAAGGAAACTGACGGATGGGCAACCCGCTGGTCTCGTCCTTGGACTCCGGCGGGTGAATGCCGTGGGAAAAAGTTTTTTTCCGAAAGAGGATCATTTTCTGTGGCGTGGTCAGCTCAGTTAAACTTTTTCGCCCGGGCAATCAATTTCTCAATGCCCTTCTCACTATGATCCCTGGGCTGTCCTGGATGAATGATTTGCGCCGTACAGCGTTCAGCGGCTTTCACCAGGTCCTTGTAAGGCCCACTGAAACCGTCCTTGATGTATGCTTTTTTCTTATCGTTGTATTCGAAGATGGAGGGATTGATTTTAATGCACTCATCGCAGGAGGTGCACTCCTCAGTGTCGATCCAGGGCGCCATATAATCTCCATTGGCGCTGGCCGGTTGGGCCTCCGAGGAGGGAGCACCAGATGAGGTTTGGGCCAGCGCGGCGGATCCACCACCACCCACCAACTGCATGAGACCCGATGTGAGGCGGTTGGTCAGGTCCTGGCGAACGCCTGCTTCGATCTCAGTACGCGTGAGTTCTTTTTCGCCCACGCGGGCGATAGCCCGTAGCATCGTCCAGAATCCCAGGCGCTCCTCGCAGGATTTCACGATGGGCTCGGCCACCAGCAAACGGGTGAGCTGTTTTTTGCGGTCCACGCTCCAGACGAAGGGGAACAAGCCTTCGCGCTCATCCTCCGGCAATTCCAGAAACTCGGCCAGAGGCATCATATTTTCATTCCAGGTGTCGGGAGGGGCCATCCGGAAATGTTTTCGAAATCTGGTTTCCGTGATGGCGAAATCGGCGAAGGTCATGGGAAGCTCCATCGTCTTTTCCCGTGTCCCTTCCATATAATTGAGGGTGTAGGTGGGCCAATCCTGGTCCAGGGCCGGGTTGCCTTCGAGATCGAAGCAATCCTCCGGCCGGTTGCCTTCATCCGGGTTATAGCGAAAGAGCGGATAGGCGCGGGATTCCACCGCAAGTTTGGCCTGATGGGCGCTCATGTCGTCGCCGATGCCGTGTTCCGGCTGGCAGGAGGTGTAGAGGTTGAACAACGCGGGCCGCCTCGCTTTCAAGCCCTGAATGAAACCTTCGATCATATGGTTGGCGTGGGAAATCGTGCCTTGCAAAACATAGGTTGTGCGGTGGGCCATGCCGATCAGCCCCATTTCCTTGCGCACCTCCTCCTTGCCCTTGATGGCCTTGCCGTATTGAGCCATGTCGGAAATTTGGCCGAAAAAGCCGGAGGAACAGGCCTGCCCCCCGGTATTGGAGTAAACCTGGGTATCCAGAACCAACACCTTGATCGGTTTGCCCGAGGTGAGGACACGGGAAAGATTTTGAAAACCGATGTCGTACATGGCCCCGTCTCCGCCCACCGCGACAACGGGCGGACACAGCTCCCATTCTTCGTCCGTGAAGTCATGCCAATTAAAATAGGTCAGGAATTCATCATGGACGCCGGGGTCGTAGGCACCTGAAAGTTCCAGCTCGGCCATGCGGACCGCCTTGAAACCATCGGACATTTTGGCCATATGGCCTTCAAATACGCCCATCGCCATTGAGGTGGGGTCTTGAAAGAGGTGGTTGGCCCAGGGGAAAGGATAGGGGTTGAACGGGTAAGTGCTGCCCCAAACGGAGGTGCACCCGGTGGCGTTGAGCATGCCCATACTGGCCCGCCCGCGCCCTGTGGTGCCGTCGGTGTATTTCCACTTCAGGCGTTTTAGCTCGGCCAGCAATTGGTTGACACGGCGCAGCCAATCACGATCGATCGGTTCACCGCCGGTTGCCTTCTCGACGCGTTCAGCGATATTGGCCAAGGTGACGTCCCCGCCGCCGAGTTCATCCACCACGCCGGCAATGGTATCCGTGTCGCTCACATCAATCCCTTTAACCAGTTGGAGTTGGATGTGCTTTTCGAGTTTTTCCATCAACTCGGTCAAATAGGCCAGATGGCGCTCGATACGCGGCTGCATGAGGGCTTCGACGGTGGCCACGAAGAGATGCACGACGGTTTTTTCGCCGCAACCCAGGCAGGCGCCGTCACCACTGGTGAAGGAAAGATAGTTTCTCTTATCCAGCAGGACCGTCTCGAGGGCGCCAATACCCTCTTCGATGTCGTCCACCCGAATAAATTTTTTCGGAGTATTGGGTAAATCGAGCCAGAAGTCCCAATTCTGCCGCAGTTTTTCAATCGACTCGTTGGTCTGGGTTATGGGCCTCAAAGCATCGTCGTCGCAAACCTCCACGCATTCCATGCAACCCTTGCAGGTGTAGGGATTTACGGTGATGCTGATGAGGCCGCCAGCACCGTTGGATTTCTTTTCCGGAACCGTAAAATAGGGCCGGGAAAGCGCAAACTGGAAACCGTTAAGCTCTTCGCGGAAAAGATCGAATTCTTTCTTCAATTCCTCCTTGGCCGCATCGTCGGGTCTGCCGTTGCCGAGAGTCTTGGCAATGGCTTCATCCATCATCAAGGTGAC
>JAJFLT010000433.1 GCA_021772555.1 Opitutales bacterium
ACGGCAAATGGATTAACCTGAAGCAAGTGCCGGTTGAAGGCATTCGGCGGATAACTCTTGAGGATATCCGGTGGGCTCGTGATCTCGGCTACAAGATCAAACTTTTGGGCATCGTTTCCAGAGATGCCAAAAAAGGTAAAATATTTATTCGCATCCATCCCACCTTGATCCCGCAGGAAAATATTCTGGCTCATGTGGACGATGTTTATAACGGCGTCAGCGTGACCGGTGATGTAGCCGGAACCACCGTGCATATCGGGCGTGGAGCCGGACAGGACGCCACCGCCAGCGCCGTCATCAGCGATATTACGGATGCTGTTTCCGCATTGTTGGGAAAGACATCCACACCACCGGCGGATGAAAAAGTTCCCGCTGAAACGACATCAAGGGCGGCAGTGGAATGGGCCGATTTATCGGAAATATCCGGCCAGTACTACATACGACTGAGCGTGGTGGACAAACCAGGTGTGCTGGCCGAGGTATCCACCCTCATGGCGAGAAAGGGAGTCAGCATCGCCAGCGTGATTCAGCCCAAGGTGACACCGGGCAGAAAAGCGACCCTCATTCTCACCACCCATACCAGCAATGAGGAAATAATTCAGGATACCTGCAAAAATCTGAAGAAACTGAAAAGCGTCCTCAACGCGCCGTTTCTCCTTCGAATTGCGGATTTCAAGGAATAAGGGAAATCACTAACATTAGTTTTTATTACAATGGCGTTAATTGTACAAAAATATGGTGGCACTTCCGTGGCCGATCTGAAACGCATTCGCAATGTCGCCCAGCGCGTGAAAAATACGCGGGAGGCGGGCCATGACGTGGTGGTGGTGGTTTCCGCGCGCTCCGGGGTGACCAACCGCCTCGTCAGTGACGCCCATTCCCTGCATCCCGAACCGAACGAGCGAGAAATGGATATGCTCCTCACGGTGGGTGAGCAGGAGACCATTGCCTTGACGGCTATCGCCCTGCACAGCATCGGGGTTCCCGCCGTTTCCAGGACCGGCGCCCAGGCCGGCATCCATACAGATTTTGCCCACACCAGGGCACGCATTGTCAAAGTCACCGCGGGGGACATCCGGGAGCAGTTGGCGCAGGGAAACGTGGTCATTGTGGCCGGATTCCAGGGAGTCAACCAGCACAACCAGATCACCACATTCGGACGGGGTGGCTCCGACCTCAGCGCGATTGCCCTGGCTGCTTCGCTCAAGGCGGACAATTGCCAGATCTGCACGGATGTCGATGGGGTGTTTACGGCCGATCCGCGCATTGTCGGCAACGCCCGAAAAATATCGCAAATAAGTTATGATGAAATGCTCGAACTGGCCAGTTTGGGATCCAAAGTGATGCAGTCGAGGGCGGTGGAATTTGCCAAAAAATTCGATGTCGAATTTGAAGTTTGCTCAAGTTTTAACAACCAACCGGGAACCAATGTGAAAAAAGAAGCAACCTCCATGGAGGAAGTAGTGGTGCGGGGCGCAGCCGTGGACAAAGAACAGGTAAAGATTGTCGTCAGCCAGGTGCACGATCAGCCGGGAACGGCCGCCAAGGTTTTTCAGACCTTGGCCGACGCTAAAATAAATGTCGATATGATCGTGCAGAATATCGGGCATGGCGGCGTCGCCAACCTAACTTTTTCAGCACCGTTAGAGGATGCCTACCGGGCGGAAAAGGCGGTCGGAGAAATTCTCGACAATATGGGTGGCGGCAAGGTCATCGCGGTTGACCGGATCGCAAAATTATCGGTTGTGGGGGTGGGTATGCGCACCCATTGTGGCGTCGCCGCAAAGCTCTTCACAGCCCTGGCCGAAGCCGGTATCAACATACAATTGATCAGCACTTCGGAGATCAAAATCTCTGTCGCCATCGACGCTGACAAGGCCGACGAGGGGCTGCGTTTGGCCCATGACGCCTTTGAGCTGGAAAAGAATACGGCGTAAAACCAATGAGGTTTTTGAGCACACGCGGGAATTGTCCGCCGGTCAGCTTTTCCCAGGCGGTGGCCACCGGCCTGGCCCCCGATGGAGGCCTTTATTTACCTGAAAAATTGCCGGATATCGTGCCCTGTTTGAGGGAATGGGAACCCCTTTCCTATCAAGAGCTGACCTTCGCTTTTTTTCGGCTATTTGCCACCGACATGGAGGAGGACACTCTCCGATCGGTAATATTCAATTCGTATGGAAAATTTGATCATGAAAAAGTAGCCCCATTGATTCAACTGGGGGGAAATCTCCATATTCTCGAGTTGTTTCATGGTCCAACCCTGGCCTTTAAAGATTTCGCCCTGCAATTACTGGGTAACCTCTACGAAGAGCAAATACGCGCCAGCGGCAAAAAACTGAATATCCTCGGAGCAACCTCCGGAGATACCGGAGCGGCCGCCATCCACGGGCTTTTGGGTAAAGTAGGGGTCAACATTTTTATTCTTTATCCGGACGGCCGCATCTCCGCTTTGCAGGAGCGCCAAATGACCTGCACGGGAGCCGATAATGTCTTCCCCTTGGCCATCGAGGGATCGTTTGACGATGCCCAGAATGTGCTCAAGGAAGTTTTTGAGGAAGAATCATTTAAACTGGAGTTTGGTCTTTCGGCGGTTAATTCGATCAACCTGGCACGGATCATTGCTCAATGCGTTTACTACATCTACGCCTGGTTTCAGCTTCCGCCCGGAAAACGGGATAATGTCGAATTCGTGGTGCCGACGGGTAATTTCGGAAATGTGTTGGCCGGTTGGCTGGCCAGCCGGATGGGTCTGCCTGTTGCCGGCTTCAAAGTCGCAACCAACCAAAACGATATTCTGCACCGGCTTTTCCGTTCGGGACGTTATGAAATAGGCAAACTCCAACCCAGTTGCGCCCCCTCAATGGACATCAAGGTCGCCTCCAATTTCGAGCGCTTCATCTACTACTCGGAAAACGAAGATTGCTCCCGCGTGCGCCAGGTAATGAATGAATTCAAGTCCACCGGCGTCTATAATTTCGAGGATTTTAAAAAGAACAACTTCAGCAGTTCCGCCGCCACGGACGCCGATATAGAAGCGATTATCGGCCGGGTTTACGATGAATACGATTATCTGGTGGATCCCCATACCGCTTGCACTTTCAAGGAGATTGATCCGCGTAAGACAAGTGTTTTACTGGCCACGGCCCATCCAGCCAAATTCCCGGAAATCATCCAACGGGCGACCGGCATCGAACCTCGGTTCGATTCGCTGGAGCTTTTGAAAAAAAGGAAGATTGTAAAGTACCCCATTTCGCCCGATAAAGAGGCAATTCAAGATTTTATTCGAAGTCGGGCGGTAGCCGATTCAGGTGCTTTAGCCTGAATCCAGCATAAACCGCAGATTTCTAATTATTGATCGTACGAACAGTCCTCTAAACTAACGGTATGAAAACCGAACCGCAAGTTCTCATCTACGATACCACCCTCAGGGACGGCACCCAGGGAGAGGGAATATCTTTTTCCGTATCCTCAAAACTGAGACTGACCGAGAAACTGGATCAGTTCGGAATCGACTTTATCGAGGGCGGCTGGCCAGGCTCCAACCCGAGGGATATGGCTTATTTTGAAAAAGCCCAACACCTCCGATTGAAACATGCCAAAGTGGCTGCCTTTGGATCTACCCGACGGGCCAACATAAAGGCACAAGACGATCCTCAACTGCAACTCCTGCTTGAGGCGGAGACTCCCGTCGTAACCATTTTTGGCAAAAGCTGGCTTCTTCATGTAGAAGAAGTTCTGCGCACAACACCGGATGAAAATCTGCGCATGATCGAGGAGTCGGTGCGTTTTCTGGTGCAAGAGGGCAGGGAGGTCATTTACGATGCGGAACACTTTTACGACGGCTACTCGGATAACCCCGAATATGCCAATAAAACGATAGCGGCAGCTTTGCAGGGCGGTGCCGTCTATATAGCCCTCTGTGATACTAACGGGGGCAGGTTGGTTCAAGATATAAAGGAAATCACCGCTGGAGTGATCGATGGTTTTCCACAAGCAAAGATCGGTGTGCATTGCCACAACGATTCCGGGGTGGGGGTGGCCGTATCGCTGGCCGGGGTTGAAGCCGGCGCCATTATGGTGCAGGGAACTTTCAACGGCTTCGGAGAGAGGATCGGTAATGCCAACCTGACTTCCATCATTCCCAATCTGGTCCTGAAAATGGGAGTTTCCCTCTCCTGCGGGAAAAGTCAGGAAAACCTGCGCGACCTCTCCGGGTGTGTCGGGGATGGGGGGAGGCGCGGCCCCGTCGGGAAGGCTCCCTAGGTCTGGTCATGCGCATTTGCACA
>JAJFLT010000434.1 GCA_021772555.1 Opitutales bacterium
CCCAATCCTGCTGATCGATGGAGAACCGTTGTAGTTCGTAAAAGCCATCCGCTTTTACCCAACGGTATTGCAGGCGGCCCCAGAAAATCGCCAAGAGAATCAAGGCAACCGCCCCACCGATAGCCAGACGGGAATGGCCGATTGTCCAAAGAAACTGACTGCGTTTGTCATTGTTTTGCTTTTTCTGGGACCACGGTGTTAGTCGCACCAATAAGGCAATATGCACAGCCAATAAATAAGGTGGAGTGGCCCGATAGAACGGAGAGCTGAAACAAGCCACCAGGCATATGCCCAACAATGCTGCGAGGCTGTTGATTGCCATGAAACGGCTGGTCTTCCTCTCTTCTTTAAAAAACAGGAAAAAAGCCATTTTCAATAGCAGGTAAACCACCCAAAGCATGACCAAAAAACCAGGAAGACCCAGCTCCGCTACCAATTGCAAAAAGTCGTTATGCGAATAGCGGGGCGCTTTAAATAAATTCAGCTCATTGTCTTCTCTTTGCGCCTCATGATATTTTGGGTATTGCACCCGGTAGTTTTGTAGGCCGATCCCGGTTAGAGGATGGTCCTTAATCATTTTCAGGGTATTTCTCCAATAAATGAGGCGATACCGCACCGACGAAGTGCTCGTCAACTTGGAGGCACCCATCTTTTTTTGAGCCGCCGGTTTTTCGCCTATCGCAACGATCTCCGCCTTTTCCCGTAAAGCCTCCGCGTTCTGCAAATGCGTCACATAGGCTACTAAAATAACCGTTGCGAGAGCCGCTGCAAAGGCGCCTATTTTATTGAAATCCATGCGGTGAACCGGATGGCTCCTCAAACGATCCCAAAGAAAATACGCTCCCAGGAAGAGAAATTGACAGCTAACCGCCACCCATGCGGCGCGCGTAACCGTAAAATAAACAAATACCAGCATTACCGCCAGAACCGCACCGCTGAGCCAGGTAAAGATCCTGGCCCGGGTGGTCCCGAGTATTATCATGGTCGCCGGGAGCGTGCCCACCACATAATGCGTGGCCATGTTTCGATTGGCAAAGGTCGCCGCCGGTGGAGCGTTCTGGTGTACCCAATCAAGATCGATTAAATGCTGCAGGATACCCATGACTGAAACCAGAAACCCCGATATCAAGAGGCAGGCCATCAATTGGGTTTTCCGCTCCGGTCGATGCAGCAACTGGACGGCCAGAAAAAAAACCAAGCCACAAGCGAACCAGTGAATCCACTGCACCAAACTGAGGTAAGCGTAGCTGGCCCACAAAATGTTCAGGCCGCCCCAGGCGAACCCGATGCCCAAGGGAAGATACATTGGGCACTTCAATACGGCAAACGATTTTTCCCGTTGGCAATGGAGCAGCCAGACAGCCAGTATGACAAGAACCCCCAGTTGCAGAAAAATCGTTTTCGGATAATTGGCATAATCAAAAGTCGTCTGAAAAATGGGAAAAGGGATCAGTAGAGCGATGGCCAAAAAGAGCAGCCAGCACAGTTTTTCCAACGCCGGTTCCCTTTCCCGAACCGGCCTTCCCGTTATTTTTTCAACTTCCTGCTTAACGAAATTCAGGGGGAGCTTTAAATCCCGGGCAATGGTTTCGGCCGGTTTGCGGGTTGCAAACCGTTCAATGTATTTTCGCTTTTTGTTGGACAGCTCCATTAACCGATAGGAATACAGAAATGATTAAAATACCCTGAGTTTATTGGGAAGTCTTTTCAAAATCGGCAATGATTTTCCGAAGATTTTCCGCGTCTCTCTGTTCGGGATCGGCCTCCAGGGAGGCTTTCAGATGACGAATACCTTCCGCTTTATTATTCAATCCATAAAAAAGCGAATAGCCCAGATACTTTTGGGCCAGGTCATGGTTCGCCTCCAGATTGACCGATTCCTGCAGAGCCTCTGCCGCCTCCGCAAACCGTTTTTCTTTGTAGGCGTAATACCCGAGATTGTAATGGTAGAGATTTTTCTGGGGGGTGTATTGGGCAGCCAAACGAAAGCTTTCCAGCGCTTCCCGGTCCTTCCCCTGCGCCCCTAGGATTTGTCCCGTCAAGTAGTGGGTGCTGCCGTCCCGTAAAGAATATTGCGATGACTTGCGGGCTAATTCGAGGGCTTTGTCCATTTCTCCCATATTGTAATAGATGGTGGCCTGATGATAGAAATTTCCGGCGTCGTAGGGAGAAAGCCGGTCCACTTTTTTCAAATAATCAATCGCTTGATCTAACTCATCTAGGGCCAGATAGGCCCTACCGGTGTAATTCAAGGTGTCTTTGCGATAGGGATTGAAGGAACGCACCTTCTCTCCGAAAACAATCGCGTTCTCCCACATTTGATTGCTGATCGACCTCCTTTGCAGGCTGATGTAACGATCCGCCCACAACCACTGAAATTGATAGTATCCAACACCCGCCAAGGTAATCAGCGAAATCGCCAAAGCCGTATAAAAAACGGGCAGTGTTTGAAACATGCCCAATTTTTTTTCACTCCTCTTAGCGCCATAAATCCGCACCAACATAGCGGCGTAAAAGGCGAGAATTAGCGGAGGGATTGCACTGTAAAGGGGAAAACTGAAGAGGGCGTTGACCGACATCCCGGCCACGGCTACCAACCCCGCCCCCGCGATAAACCGGTCATCCTCCCTGCTGCCGGGACCGAGGAGCCCTTTCGCCAGACGAAGGAATTCCACGGCCAACCAGAGTATTAAGAGGAAGCCAGCCAGCCCCAATTCCGCTGCTATCTGAAGGTAATCGTTATGGGCCTGGTAGCGGTGCCGGTAATGGAGCAAGGTATCTTCACTGGTAACTTCATTTAAAGTGACGGAAAAAAATAATCGAAAATTATGCACTCC
>JAJFLT010000435.1 GCA_021772555.1 Opitutales bacterium
CCCACCCACCAGATACGCGCGGGATTTTTTGTTGCGGCGCTTGATAAGCTTCACCAGGCATTCCACCGAAACATCGCTCAAGGCGGTTGTGGCCCAGTTTATTTTCATCACCTGCCAGTATATCCAGATAACACAGGCCAACACTGTTGCCAGGCCACCGATGACAAGCAATTGGGCAGGAAGGGAGGTTCCGGCGATCCTGCGGCCCGAAAAACCGGTTACCGTGATCACCACACCAGCCAGACTGACCAAAACCTGGGCCCGTGAATAGAGGACAAACAGCTGCCGCTCTATGATTTCCAGAGCCTTGAGCGAATTTTGCTCCGTCAGCCTAAGAATATTCTGTGCTTCTTTCCTGGCAGGATCGGTCATGGCGGTTGAAAAACGGGTATTTAAGAAAGGCAAACCATTAGGTACGCTCAGAAAATTAATAGGCTCTTTTCCCGATATCAAGAAAATGCAAAAACTTTGTTTTGTCTTTCCCGTCGATCCTGAGGTGCTTTGCGAATTTGAGATGGGTTCTAATAATTCTTAATTAAAAGTAAAAAATCACGATACTTCATGGCAATGGATACATCTATGGCAGCGGCTTTCATTGAAAGCGATGAACCCCTCCTGGACCTCACGCAGGTAGAGTTGTTGCGGCAAACCGCTTTGGAGTGCGAGCCGGAACTATTGCAGGAATTGCTCGACCTTTATTGCGGAGACAATGCTGCGCGGTTGGAACAGGTTTGCCCGGCCATAGCCAGGAGAGACTGGGCCGAGGCGGCTAAACTGGCCCATGCTGTGGCCGGAAGCAGCTCAAATATGGGCGGTAATCGGGTTTCCAAGCTGTGTATGTTGCTGGAAAGCAACGTCAATGAAGGGCGATTAGACGATCTCGAGGCCATTGCTGGACAAATTGAAAAAGAATTCGCCCGTACCGTGGAGGCTTTGCAAAAGATGTTTCATTCCTCTTGAAGGATTTCGGTGGGACCAGGAATCTGTTCAAAAGAGAGGATTGTGAGTCATTAATAACTGACTCGGTATCTATGCCACCTATGTTTGGTCGGGCAAAGAATGAGATTTCTCTTTGAAAAACGCCTCCCGGTTATCATAGCATCCGATCATGGTTTCAAATCTGACCAAGACACGGCAGGCCTCCGTGCATACTCTGGGGTGCCGGTTGAACCAGTCCGAAAGCCAGTTGATCCGGGAAAAACTGGCCGTGGCCGGTTATGAAATGACGCCCTTCGGGGAACGGGCCGATTTGGGAATCATCAACACCTGCACCGTCACCCGCGAAGCCGAGGCCAAGTGCCGACAAGCCATCCGTCAATTCATCCGGCGCAATCCTCATGCCTTCACCGCCGTGGTGGGTTGTTATTCGCAAATGGGCGCCCGGGCCATTGCCGAGATATCGGGGGTGGACCTCATTATCGGGAATCAGGACAAACTCAGTGTGCTCGACTATGTCGAATTGGGTAAAAACGAACGGCCGGTCATCGTGCGGGAGCGTATTGATCAGGGCGATTTTTCCATCCGGTTCGTCGGCGATCAGCCATTTAACAAACGAGCCAACCTTAAAATCCAGGATGGGTGCGACTTTATGTGCACCTTTTGCATCATACCATTTGCCCGGGGCCGCGCCCGTAGCCGGGAATACCACAACCTTTTAGCCGAGGCTCAATCCCTGGCCGCGAGGGGCGTCCGGGAGATTGTGCTGACCGGAGTCAATATCGGCACCTATGCCAGCGAAGGGCTGGACATTGTTTCCCTGGTGGACCGTCTGGATGTGGTTCCAGGCATTGCCCGCATTCGCATCAGCAGTATCGAGCCAACCACTATCCCGACAGATCTTTTCGAGCGGATGCGTTCTGCAGACCACGCCTTGCTTCCCTACCTGCATATCCCGATGCAGAGCGGTAGTAACAGGATTTTGCGGCAAATGAGGCGTAAATACACCGTGGAGGACTTTACGGACTTTATTGCACAGGCGGCTGAAGCCGTACCGGACTTGTGCCTCGGGACGGATATCCTGGCCGGATTTCCGGGCGAGAGAGGGGAAGAATTTACGGAAACCTGCCAAACTTTTCTCAACAACCCTTTTGCCTATGGCCATGTTTTCCCGTATTCGGAGAGAGAAGGAACCATTGCGGCCAAGCGTGCGGAACAGGTGCCGGTGCCAGAGCGTCAGCGACGCTGTGCCTATCTACGCCGTTTGGGGGCCCAGAAAAGGCATGATTATTATGAAAGGCATTTGGGCCGGACCCTGGAGGTTCTCTTCGAGGACCAGCGTGACGGTTTCTGGCCGGGATACACCGGCAATTACATCCGGGTGGTCTGCTCGTCGTCGGATGATTTGACCAACCGCCGTGCCCGCGTGAGGCTCGACCGGGCCGGAGCCGAGTTTGTCGAAGGAACCATCCTCGAAATGATCGACTAATGAAATCGCTCCTTTTGTGGGATATCGACGGAACCCTCGTCAACGCCGATGGAGCCGGTCGACGTGCCATGCTGCTAGCCATGGGTGATTGTTTCGGAGCGGAGGTTTCCTATGATGGATTTGAGATCGCCGGGTGCACAGATCGGCAGTTGTTGGAATGGCTCCTCACCAGGCACAATCTGGTAAAATCGGAAAAAAATTTCCAGAAATGCTCCGCCCGATACATTGAGCTCCTCAAAATAGAAATGGGTCGGGGGAATATCCATACCTATGACGGGGTGGAATCCATTTTGCAAACGGCGGACCGAAACCCGGATACTTTTCAGGGTTTATTGACGGGAAACCTGAGTGAGGCAGCACGGGTCAAGCTCGATTGCTTCGACCTCAACCAATACTTTGCTTTCGGAGCGTATGGCGAGGACAGCGCCGACCGCAATGCGCTCGGGCCGATTGCCTTGGAACGGGCGCGGCGGACCCATAACCATGATTTTGAAAAACAACCGGAAAGGGTTTTTGTGATAGGAGACACCATCAGGGACATTTCCTGCGGCCAGGCCATCGGGGCTTCCACCATTGCCGTGGCCACCGGCTTCCACAGCAGGAAAAAACTGGCCGTCTGCAAACCCACCATATTGTTGGATGATTTTACACAGGCGAGTGAAGTATTCGCGCTCCTCAATGGAGCCTGATCCGAGTCGGGCTACTCCTCGATTTTTTCGTCCGGGGTTTGAAATTCAACCCCGTGCATATGTGCCGTTTCACCCGGAATAGTCATCACTTTATGGACGCACCAGACAAAAAGAACCGTTACGCAGCTCACCGAAATCAGTAATATAATCCAACCTCCCAGAGTCATTTTTTAATCTTCTTCCGTTATCGCGGTTTTATGGAAACTAAATCTTTGTAACGTTTGACCCGAGATGTGACGATCACCACGAAGGCGGCCACAATCATTATAAGACCAACGCTCATTTGAGCCACAATATTGGCATCCTTACCCACCAAATCCTTGATGTATCCGCTGATGTTGGCTTCTCCCGTTTCAAAGCTGTAGCCAAAAACATTTACGGTTACCCAAAGAACAAAAACGGTCAGTAAGAACATGGGGCAGATATATTTCATGATCACCCTGTAAATGGGCGGGATGCGTATGGCGGCGCCCTGATGGGCTTCCTTGAAACCTTCATCCAGTCCAAGCACCCAGGCAAAGGTGATGATCTGAAAGGTGGCCAAAATAAAAATCATAAATGTGCCCGCCCAAAAATCCAAAGTGTCGAGAGCTTTGGCGTTCTCGCTGAAATAAACCACAAAACCGATTCCGAAAGCGGTGATGATGCCCAGGATGGCCACCGATTCCTTGCGGCTGATATCCATGGCTTCCTCCAGGAAGGCGATGCCCGGTTGCACCATGGAAAGTGAACTGGTGACCGCCGCCAAAAACAAGAGGAAGAAAAAGAGAAAGCCGAA
>JAJFLT010000436.1 GCA_021772555.1 Opitutales bacterium
GTATTGAATATGGCCGGGCGTGTCGGCGATAATGAATTTTCTGCGCGGAGTCGCAAAATAACGGTAGGCGACATCGATGGTTATGCCTTGCTCTCTTTCCGCGCGCAAACCATCGGTCAGCAAAGCCAAATTGAGATTCTCGTCTCCCCGGCGACGGCTGGATAAGGTAGCCGCTTCCAACTGATCTTCAAAAATCGTTTTGGTGTCGTAAAGCAAACGGCCGATGAGGGTGCTTTTGCCATCATCAACACTTCCCGCCGTGGTAAACCGCAGCAGGTCCATATCCTGATAATCTAAGTCTTCAGTCATGATTTCTCTATGTTCCAATCCTAGATACTGATATTTTATTCAACCACGAATTACACGGATGAAGACGGAGAGTTTCGATCGCGGTTCATAAATTTCATAGGTAATTCGTGGTTTAAAAAACAGGGAAATAATTAGACCTCACTATTTGTGACGCTTCTGAAATTCTATTCAAATTCGTTCTATTTTACCCCCATGTCTCAAAAAAAACGCCGATAGAGAAAGCCCCTTGCAAGCGCTATTTAGCAAATTATCCGTGTTCATCCGTGTAATCCGTGGTAAAAAAAGGAAATTAATTAGCCCTTTGTTTAAAAATAACCTTCGCGTTTACGGTCCTCCATGGCCGTTTCCGCTCTCTTATCATCGGCACGCGTTCCACGTTCGGCCATCCGGGCTGCCGCCACTTCCTTGATGATTTCTTCAATGCTGGCCGCTGACGATTCCACCGCTCCTGTGCAGGTAGCGTCTCCCACCGTTCTGAAGCGCACTTTTTTGGTCTCCGCTTTTTCACCATCAAGAAGCGTTATGAAATCCGTTACCGCTAATAAGACACCATTGCGCTGGACCGTTTCACGCTGGTGGGAAAAATAAATGGAGGGAATTTCCAGTTTCTCCAACTTGATGTACTGCCAAACATCCATCTCGGTCCAATTGCTGAGTGGGAATATGCGGAAATGTTCACCGTGGTGCTTGCGCCCATTAAAGAGGTTCCACAACTCCGGTCGCTGGTTTTTGGGGTCCCACTGCCCAAATTCATCGCGGTGTGAAAAGAAACGCTCCTTGGCCCGCGCTTTCTCTTCATCCCGGCGGGCTCCGCCCACGGCGGCGTCAAATTGGTGCTTCTCGATGGCATCCAGGAGGGTGATGGTTTGCAGGGCGTTGCGGCTGGGGTTGAGGCCTTTTTCCTCCAAAACTCTTCCCTCATCGATCGATTCCTGCACCGAGCCCACGATCAGGCGGGCTCCGGTTTCGGCCACCAACTTGTCACGAAAAGCGATCGTTTCAGCGAAATTGTGCCCCGTGTCGATGTGGAGAAATGGAAATGGAAGCCGGGCCGGCCAAAATGCCTTGCGGGCCAAATGGGCAATGACAATGGAATCCTTGCCACCGGAAAAGAGAATAACCGGGTTTTGAAACTGGGCAATAGTCTCCCGGAGCAGAAAAATGCTTTCCGACTCAAGATGATGGAGGTGGTTTACTGTATAGGAATGGTGCATGGTGGTCCAGGGCAGTCCTGCTGGATGCGTTTATCGGACTTTCACTAAAAAGGATAAGATGGCGGGTATCATTCGGCCCGGATTTTGGGCAAAATATGCAGGTAAAGTTTTTCCAAACAAGCTTCAAGACTGTCATATTCCGTATCCAGAATCAAATCCGGTTTCTCGGGTTCCTCAAATCGGGATTCGCGGCCCGTAAAATCTTTCAAATTTCCGGAACTGGCCTGCGCATAAAGTCCCTTGGGGTCCCTTTGGGCGCATTTTTCATAAGAGCACTTCACGAAGACTTCTACGAAATCCTTAGTTCCGACGATTTCCCGTGCGGTTTGTCGAAGCGCGTTGGCGGGCGTAATGAAAGCCGTAATGGTCACCATTCCGGCATGGAGGAAAAGTTTGGCCACCTCGGCAATCCGGCGGATGTTCTCTGCGCGGTCTGCATCGGAAAACCCCAGATCGCTGTTCAGACCAGTCCGGATATTATCACCATCCAGGATTTGAGTAGCAAAACCTTCGCTGTGCAATTTCCTCTCCAGAGCATTGGCCAGAGTGCTTTTACCGGAGCCGCTCAGTCCATAAAACCATAGCACCAAACCACGCTGGCGCAAGAGGGTCTCTTTGTCCTCTTTGGCCAACATGCGTTCAAATTCAGGATAAATGTTATCGGGCCGGTCCATTATAGAAAACCGCCTACCAAAATGCAAAATTTCTCTGCAGGCAAGATTCTTTGAATCAATTCAGATAGGTTCGAGAACCTGTCTGAAATTCGTATTTTCCGTGTTCAGTTTATTTTTCTATTGCCGATAGACCCGATTTAGTTAGTTTTTTCATGAAGAGGATACGATTGTGAAAGCTGCCATTGCCAAATTATTTGCCCTTTTATTCCTGGCTTCCAGTATCTATTTACTGCTACCAGCTGGGCCCTTGTGGTATCTGTGGTATGGCGAAAAACCAGGGGTGGAGAATGAAGCCGATAAAATGACTATCTTTGCGGTTTCCATTCTCGTATTCGGTCTTTCGGTTCTCTTGATCATGGTGGGCGATTCCCTGTTGCGGCAATGGTTCCAAAAACCAAAGGTTGAGGGAGAGACGGATGCGCCGTTTTCGGAACCGGCGAGTGAGGACTGAGCCATCTCTGTAAACGCCCGGCACTCAGGCGGATTTCCGCAAGGCGTTTTTATGTTTGCGGTATAAAACCCGAAACTGGTTGTAGCTCAGGCCGAGAAGTTGGGCCGCATTTCCCTGATGAAATTGGGCTGCCTGCAGCGCTTTTTGCAATGCCTCCTGCTCGATCCGCCGGATGGTATCGGGCAGGGACATCTTTGCAGTCTCCGGGTGTGATGTTGCTGGGGGTTCCGCGACTGCCGGGATGTCGGCATCTTCGTGTGAATTTCTGGAAATCGTTGCGTAGGGTGAACGGAAGGGATCGAATTCTATCGTTCTGATGAGTTTCCCGCGGCTCTTGTAGAGGGCGCGCTCAACCACATTTTTTAGCTCCCTGATATTTCCGGGCCAACGGTACGCCTCCAGCAAAGAGATCGCCTCATCGCTGAAATCGGGCAGACTTTGCTGGCCTAGCTCGACCGCCATGCGTCCTGCGAAGTGTCTTGCCAGCAGCATGATATCACCTTTCCGTTCGCGCAAGGGCGGCACAAATAGCACCTCGAAGGAAAGCCGGTCGAGCAAGTCGTTTTTAAATTTGCCTTCCTTGGCAAGCTGCCGCAAATCAGCATTGGTAGCGCCGATAATGCGCACATCGACGCTGATGGGGGTCGAACTGCCCACTCTTTCAAAAGCGCGATACTCCACCACACGCAGGATTTTTTCCTGCACTTCAATCGGGATAAGGCCGACTTCGTCCAAAAAGAGGGTTCCACTGTCGGCCGTTTCAAACCGGCCCTGCCGCCTGCTCCTGGCCCCGGTAAAAGCGCCCGCCTCGTGCCCAAAAAGTTCGGACTCCAAAAGGGTCGAAGCGAGGGTGGCGCAATTCAAGGCAACTATGGGGGCCTCCCAACGTTTCGAGAGGTAATGCAGGCGGGCTGCCGCCAACTCTTTGCCACTGCCCCGCTCCCCCACCAGCAACACCGGCCGGTCCACAGCGGCCACCAGCGACAGTTGCTCCTGAAAGGCTATAAAAGCGTCCGATTGGCCCAATGCTTCCCCTAGTGTTTCCAAATCTTCCCTCCGTGTTGCACTAAAAACATAAAATATGGCTTAATTATAATAATTTTATATTATTAAACCTCTACAATTATATTGCAATTCTTAATTTTTTAACCTGCTAAATTTTTATCCGGTTGGTAATGAAGGTATTAGTTAACATTTTATCCATTTGGCATGAAGTCTGCGATAGAAAGGGCACATCAATTCAATCAAGGAAAATAATCATGGGTATATTCACACGTTTCAGAGATATTGTCTCATCCAACATCAACGCCATGTTGGATAAAGCCGAAGATCCGGAAAAACTGATCAAATTAATGATCCAGGAAATGGAAGACACTTTGGTGGAAATCAAAGCCTCCTGTGCCGGAGCCATGGCGGGTCGCAAAAAAGTCACCCGCACCCTGGAGGATGTCAGCTTTCGGGTTTCTGAATGGTCGGCCAAAGCTAAATTGGCTTTATCCAAGGGCCGCGAGGATCTAGCGCGGGAAGCCCTTGTTGAAAAACGCCGCTACGGACAGGAAATCGAACGCATGGAGAGCGAGTGCCGGCAATTCACCGACATCGTGGAGAAATACCAGGATGACATCCGGCAGTTGGAAGAAAAACTGGCCAATGCGCGCAAAAAGCACAACGTCCTCGTTCAGCGCCACCGCAAAGCGCAGCAGAGCAAGAAAACCCACAGTCAGATTCGCTATTCGGAGAGCAATGACACGGCAGTCCGTTTCGAGCATTTTGAAAATCGCATCGAACGCATGGAAGCCGATGCCGATCTGGTCAACTTCGCCCGAAAACCGACCATCGAGGATGAATTTGAAAAACTGGCAGGTGACGAAGAAATCGAGAATGAGCTTTCGGCCCTCAAATCCGAAATTTCTGATGAGTCTTCTTCGACCAGAGAAAACGAGGAAAAATAGGATCGTCTTTTCAACCATATCACCTAAAAATTAATTATAAGCAGAAAAGATGACTCCTCAAATAATCGCCTATCTGGCCATGGCCGGTTTATCCGCTGTTTGCGCCACCATCATATCGGTGGTCGCCATTATAAACCTCAGAACCTAGATTCACTAATCAAGAGACACCAAAAACGAAATGAACGGAGGAGAAATAATAGCCATTATTGCTGTGGGACTACCCATCATTTGTGGAACGTTTATCGCTGTCCTTTTCATTTTAAAAGGCAAACCCTCTAAAAAAGACCGCATCATGGGTGGCGAGGAAACCTTGCTTATCCAGGAAATGCATAGGGGTCTGACATCACTGGAAGACCGCATCGAATCACTCGAAACTTTAATCTTGGACCAGGAACGTACAAAACGATACAAAAAATGAGCTACTCACATTCACAGGGATACCATAAGGGAAGACTTTATCGATCACGCAACGGAGCCATTTTCGGAGTTTGCCGAGGCATTGCTAATTATGCCGACATCTCGGTCTGCTGGGTAAGGTTCATGTGTATCGCCATATTTATCTTTTCCGGATTTTTCCCGCTGGCCTTTATTTACTTGATTGCGGCGATATTCATGAAACCGGAACCGGTAGTGCCACTGGCAACGGAAGAAGAGTTGGAGTTTTACACCTCCTATGCCGGTTCCCGGACGATGGCGGTTTCCCGGCTAAAGAAAAAATTTGAACAACTGGAACGCCGCGCCCGCCGGATGGAAAGTATCGTCACAGCAAAGGAATTCGATTGGGAACAAAGGCTGAACAAGCCTTCGACTTAAGACCCCTACGCAAACCGTTTAATTCGGGTGTGTTTAATAAACGAAACTATCTAAGGCTACGCTGCCAAACGATCGATTACGGGACTTATTATTAGAACCTATCTCAAATTCGAAGATGACGATGCAGAGAGCCATTGTGAGTTTGAGCAAGGCGCGTCGGGGTATGTCGGGCTGGAAGCCCTGCGGCCCCGACGGAACGCCGCTCAGATTCATAATCGCCTCTGTCCGAAGGATTTGTGCGGCACGGTGGCACCTGCTACCGTGGCGCTACAAACATCATTCATCTGCGAATTTGAGATAGGTTCTAGTCATCCGGTAAACGTGCGCATACACAGACGGTCATCGCGCAATCCGCCGAGTAAGACAATCGGGCATAGAGTGGGTCATCCGAGGACCCGACGGGACGAGGAGTCCAAAGACCATCTTCTTCCTGGCGGGCTACCAGCACATCCCCGATTTCGCGGGCTCGCATTAACAGGTCGGCATCGCCAGTGTCTTCGAATAAATTAAGCATTGCCCACCCGAATTTGGTGGTGCGCCCGAAACCGGCAGGATTCCGGTCGTGAGAATAAACGAAGTCGACGTACCGCCGGGCGGCCTCGAAATAACGATCTTGCCCCGTTCGGCGCCCTGTCCAGACGAGCGCGTTGACGACCGTGGCATAGCCTGCGGGTCCGGCTTCATCCTCACTCAAGTCGTATATTTGATTCCAGATACTCGAGGTGGATGAAGTGACAATGGAACCGTCTTTACGGTGGCGGTTGTAAATTCGACGCGGGTCGGGTTGCCCGGAAAAGTGGAGTATGAATCGATTCGCCAACGCGGTTGCAGCTGCGATTCGACCGGTTGCCGCAAGCGCCATGGCCGCGCTGCTGGAACAAGTGATTTCGGCAACCGCTCCGGCCTCTCCATCATTTTCCAAAAAGACGCCTCCCGCTTCGAGGTCGGCCGCACATTGCAAATAAGTGGCCAATGCCTCGGCCAGATCATAACGCTCAACCGCGCAACTACCGAGGGTAACCCACCCCATCCCGTAGATTTGCATCCACGGGTTCTCTGGATATTTGGAAACCAGGGAACCATCCGGCTGGAGAAATCGGCGCATCACCTGGCGGGAAATCCGTCCGCCGAGGGTGTGCAAACCAGTCATGCCACACAAATACGAAAGCTTATAATAATATCGAAGGTCGTCCGGATCGATCGTCGAACTGCCATCGGGATGGTAATGCTTGAGGAGCCAATCGCGAAGTTTTCGAACTGACAGGCGATAATGGCCGGTCGAGTTTTGATAAAAATCTCTCTTTGTCATTGAATCGGATTTCTATGATAAAAAGCACATGTAAGCTCAACCTTCACGAACCACTTCTAAATTAGAAATAAAATCGACATAATCCCGTGAAGGAACAAACGAAGAGGATGACCGGTTCGTTAAAATGAATAACGTCATAATACCGGCCAACTGGATGGCCTGAACGGAAAAGAGCAAAAGGATGGCAATTAAAATCGCGGCCCAACCCGGGATCGGCATTTGAGCGAACAACCTTATCCCCACAATCAGGGCAATAGCCACAAATGACAATGCGGCCATTATCGCTGATCCAATCAAGACGCGCACGCCGACTATATCCGCATGGACCGCATAGGAGCTTATTCCATGCACGACCAATGAAGCAAAGTTCATTTTCGATTGTCCCGCAATACGGTTAGACCGTGGAAGAGGAACGCGTACATGGGGTATACGATTTTTCAGAATGGTGGCGGAAAAATGATTCCACAATTCGGAGGAAGCAACGATGCGCTGCAAGAGTATTGCCGGAATGATGCAAAAATTGCCGACCTTGGCGGACTTGCCGATCAACAATCGATGCAGGGAATGATAGGCATAGTAAAAAGTTTTAAAAGTAACGGTGCCGGACCTTTGCAGCCTTTCCGCAAACACTACTTTTTTTTCTCCCTCTTCTCTTAATCGTTTAACCAATTGTTGGATGTGCGATGGCGAATCCTCCCCGTCCCCATCCATTATCAATACGGCGTCCGTTTCCATATTGGCTTCAATATAGGAAAGCCCGATGGCAATCGCCCTCTGGTGGCCAAGGTTCCTTTTCAGGTTCAGAATTCTTATTTCACCCAAATATTTTATATCACCGGCAAAGGTATTTTCATCCGGTTCTATGGTCGAGCAGTCGTTAATCAAAAGCATACCGCAACGGTAATCTTTATCACTCAATTCTAGATCGATCAACTGAATCAATTGCCGGATGGATTCCCAATCGTTATAGACCGGGATCATAATCACAGCATCCAGTGTATTGTTCCCGATATCTTTTTCAGTTAACATTTTTGGTTCCTTTAATAATGGCGCAGAAAATTATGGGTGCGGATACTGTATGCAATCAGAAAATATTTTGAGAATTTGAGATAGGTTCAAAACACTTGCCAACCAATCGCTCCTATAATAAGAACCTATCT
>JAJFLT010000437.1 GCA_021772555.1 Opitutales bacterium
CCGATGTAGCTTTTGGTGTTGTTGAAATAAGTATTCGGGCAATCGCTGAAAACCTCCCGCAATGCCTTGCACTCCTGAATATCCCCCTGTGGGGTGGCCGTGGCATGGGTGTTGACGATGTCGATCTCTTCCGCCCGTAAACCGGACATGGATAGCGCGGCTCGCACACATTCGGCCTGTCGTACGGAATCTGGCAAGACCGCGTCTCCGGCATCGGAGTTGATGTTATAACCGACGATCTCGCCCACAATGGGGGCTTTACGGGCCAGCGCGTCCTCCAGGCGCTCCAGAGTGTAAACGGCACCCCCCTCGCTGACCACGATACCGTTGCGGGCAACATCGAAGGGGCGGCTGGCTTTGGCCGGGTCCTCGTGCCTGGCCAGTGCTCCCTGGCTCTTGAATCCGGCAAAGATGCCAAAAGTGTGGATGCTCTCGCTGATGCCGCCGGTGAAGGCAAAATCGACCTCGCCCAGCCGCAGCATTTGCATTCCCTGGATAAGACCCGCATTGCCGGCGGCGCAGGCGGCCCCAATGGTATAATGCGGGCCGGTCACACCGAGATTGATGGATACCTCTCCGGCGGGATTGTTGGCCACCGTGCGGGGATTGTGGTGGTGACTCCAAAAACGGGTGTCGTATTCAAACTGTGAAATGTTATGGACCTCGTTCTCGGTTTCCACATTACCGTGCTCCGTGATCCCGAAATAAATACCAGCTCGCGCCTTGTCAAAAGACTCCCAATCGAGCCGGGAGTCTGCCAGCGCTTCGCGGGCGCAGTAAATGCCGATACTTCCGGCCCGGGTGCCGTTGCGAATCTCTTTCCGTTTTTGGTATTTCTTCGCTTCGAAATGACAAACCCCGGCCGGTAAGGGACCCATATAGCGCATATCGAGCGTCTCGATTTTGGCCACCCCATCGAGGAGATTCTGGCGGAATTCCTGCAGGGAATTGCCATTGGGAGCGGTCAGGCCCAATCCGGTGATGACTATGCGGCTGTTCAACATTGATGAAAAACCCTCATAAAACGGTAAGTTCTCTATAAAGTGTCAATATTATACCATAGCCGCATAAAGCTCATGCCGTCCGCAACCGGACCGGGGCAAGAGCAAATATTGAGATAAATCTAGTAATTTCGAGCTAATGTGCCAAGATTCCGGCCATGAATGTGCTGGTAACAGGAGGCGCCGGATATATAGGCAGCCATTGTGTAAGACAACTGACCGCGGCGGGACATCAACCGGTGGTTTTAGACAATCTGGTGTTCGGCCACCGTGAAGCGATTTCTTCGAAGATTCCGTTTTATGAAGGCGATCTGGGAGACGCTGCTTTGGTCAAGAAAGTCCTCGATCGAGAAAAAATTGAATTGGTCATGCACTTCGCGGCCTTCGCCTATGTCGGCGAATCGGTCGATAATCCCCTCAAATACTACGAGAACAACCTGGCCAAACCGATCACACTGCTCAAAACGATGCTGGGTTGCGGTGTCACCAAATTCATCCTCTCCTCCACCTGCTCGACCTTCGGGATTCCATCAAAGCTGCCCATCGTCGAGGACATGCCGCAAAATCCCATCAACCCCTACGGTCAATCCAAGCTCGATCTGGAAAATGTTCTCAAGGCGACAGCCTCAGCCCACGGGTTGAGTTTCGCCGCTTTTCGCTATTTCAATGCCGCCGGCACCGCCGAAGATGGCTCCATCGGCGAAGACCATGATCCGGAAACCCACCTCATACCACTCGTTATCGAGGCCGCCATGGGCAAGCGCGATAGCATCACCATTTTCGGAAATGACTACCCCACCCCGGACGGCACCTGCTTGCGCGACTACGTCCACGTGGACGACCTTTCCCGCGCCCACATCGCCGCCATTCCTCATCTCGCGGAGCCGGACCAACAACTCTTTTACAACTTGGGAACCGGCCAACCTCACTCCGTGCGGGAGGTCATCGAAACAGTGGAAAAAGTCTCCGGCCTTAAAGTGCCGGTCAAAGAAGGCCCACGGCGACCCGGCGATCCGCCGTCCCTCTACGCCGACTCCACCAAAGCCCAAAAAGAATTAAACTGGCAAATCCAACACCCCGGCCTCGAATCCATCATTACCACCGCCTGGAACTGGCATAAGAGGCATCCCAACGGTTATAGTCAATAGAACCGTCACCTGGAACGGAACCGGGGCATATTAACGCAATCTGTTATTTCGATTTTTCATTCACCTTCAGGATACACACTAAAGTCATAGAAGTATTTGCCTCCGAAACCGATCATTCCTGCGTTCATGTTTTCATTCTGAAGCATTTTTCTTTCTTCAGAGAAGGTTAATACCGACTGAGCTTCATCCGCCGTAAAGTCATTCTGATCCAACCATATTCTAACCGCATCCGGATCTTGTAAATTCCATTTTTGGGCGACTGCAATCTGTGTTGCTCTTTGCACTGAAGGGTCAGTGATAGCATCACTCCATATCAATGCACTTTGGGGATCAACGGTGGCAATTTCTTTGGCGAAGGCACCCATTACCGGATTTATTCCGGGTTCACCAAGATGCTCGTTTAACCAACCACCCGCAGCGTTCGGTTCCGTTTTAGCCCAACCTTCGACTAGACCCGTCAGCGCATTTACCCGCACGGGCCCTTCGGGTAAACTCTCAACCCGTGAAACAGCATCAGCAGGATTTCTCGAGGCCCAGAATCTTGAGACATCCTGGATGGCAGTCGGATTGAATACGTTATTCTCAGGGGTGATAACCCATTCAAATGCGGATTGGGGATCATTGCTGGCCCATATTTTAGCAAGTGTTGTAATCGCGGTTTGCTTGATTGTGGGGTCATCATCCGGGAGTGATTGCACCCACGATGCTGCCTGCCCGCTACCAATATGGGTGAGTTGGATGCCATTCAAGATGACAATGCCTTTTTCCCGTAAAGCAAGATTGTCCAACCCCAGAACATATTCGCTCGCCCCTTGAAAGTCGTTTTCGACCCATTCAAAAAGGACCTCAGTTATCCCGGAACTACGCTCTTCGGCATCGGGCAAATTATTATCGATCCAGCTTAATGCCAGGTTCGGGTTCCCTTCACCGAATCTTCTCAAACTTGCCGATAAGGCGGACTTCCTAAGATTTCCCTCAAAGGATAATGCATATTCCGCAGCGCCTTCTGGATCAAACCGAGCCCAATTGCTAAATAGTGGATAAAAGGCATCCCTTTGTATTTTAACATTTTCAATCCGCATTACCCTATCGAGAACTTCGGACAGGTTGTCCTCATTCAATCCACGTAAAGCCATTGCGAAGGCCATGCTTCTTGATCTTAAATCCCTTATTTTTACTGCGGAATCAATTTGCGCAAATATATCAGGCTCAAGGATATCATCAGATTCTGATTTGCCATCTGCTTGAATTTCGTTGGTTGGTGTTTCAGTCGAGGGCTTGTTGATTTTCTCCGGTGTTTTCGCGATTGCCTTCATTTTTTCCTGAAATTGGCTGTTTTCCGATGAAGACCTATCAACAGAAGATTTATTCGTCAGAAAATGCCCAAGCAGGAAGGCTGCGATTCCGACCGCAAATAGGCTGGAAATATAGAGTTTGAGACTAATTTTCATTGTCCCAGTCTTGATTGATTTTAACCGTGCAGAAAAATACCCTAACCCATGGCTACTACTGCAGAAAAAAGGTGTTTAATGGAAACTACTCTATCTTGGCCAATATTTCAATTTTTAAATAAAAAACGAATATAGAAATAGAATCTAAAACGCCAATCAGCCGCCCCGCTGTGAGCCGAATTGCAGTTCTTTGTTGCTTACTAAAAGCATGCGTCGCGCTGCGACTAACTGCCGTGACAATTCCGGTCAAAAGATTAACTCACATTCCCCCGGTATAGCCCTTGAGAAGGCCTCCTCCAATTATTAATGGTATCGCTATGAGACTCTTCAAAAAAGGGGATTTAGTTTTATCCCAATGCATAATAACAAAAACCAGGGCGGCCATGGGCACGAAAATATAGGCAAGACCCCAAAGTATTGATTTTTGAAACGCTATTATTATCAATTTGATTCCATAGATCAAACCGACTATGCCTCCAATTCCTATGCATATACTGCCAATAATTGTCATAATTTATCTTTCCCCACAGGCGATTGACAAAGTGTTACCTTGTCTGTGCTTCACTGGAAGCTGAGTTTACGCCATCGGTTTGTTCGAGCACCTTTTCTTTTAGATACTCGGGGGCGAAATCGGCACCGTTAGGCCAGGAGAGGGTGTGTCCTTCCAATCGGAAATTCTTGAAAAATTCGATGTCTGAGAGTGGTTCGAAAATTTTTCCGTGAATCGAATCCTTCAAGTTCACTTTTCCTTTGCTGCCGTCATTGAATTCCAGCCACACCACATGATTGGTTATGTGTTGCGCTTTTTCAATATGCAGAAATTTCATTTCTATTCCAATGGTTCGATTTTATTTAAGGGTTCTAATTGTTCTGCAAGCTTCCAGTCCTCCATCAACTCTTCTTTATGGAGATCATGCCATTCCATCACTGCCCCAAGCGCTCTTTTCGGGAACCTGCCTGTCACAATCCCCGATTTGATTTCTACAGAAATTTCATAACCTCCATACTCGGCATGAAAGTGCGGTGGAGCATGCTCACGATAATACATTCGGATGATTATTCCTAAAAATCTGCTGATTTCCGGCATTGGTAATTTAAGTTCCCATCTTATTCAAGAATATCAAAAAAGGAAGCCTTTCGAATTATTTTTCGTGTTCACCGGATCAATACCCGGCGGCGTGGCCATCCTTACGGGATTCACTGGCGCCATAATAAACGTCGTTTTCGGCGTCGTAGAGGATGGCCTGGTAGCCGCCGTAGGGGCCGACGCTGACACCTATTTTGTGCCGCATCAATGAAAGCTCACGCGCTGTTTCGTAGGGGAAACCGGTTTCAAGGGTGACGAGGCCCCCGTCGGACATAACCTCACCGGTGGGCTGAGAGGAATTACGGTGGAGAATTCGGGGGGCGTCTCCGGCTTCCTGCAGGTTCATGTCGAAATCCACCATGTTGATGATGATTTGGGCATGGCCTTGTGGCTGGGTAGCGCCACCCATAACGCCGAAACTCATATAGGGCCGCCCGTCCTTGGTCACAAAGGCGGGAATGATGGTGTGAAAAGGCCGCTTACCGGGAGCGTAGGAGTTGAAGTGGCCTTCTTGCAGGTTGAATAACTCGCCCCGGTCCTGCAGGTTGAAGCCCAACCCATCGGGGCACATGCCGGAGCCCATCCCGCGGTAATTGCTCTGGATGAGGGAGACCATGTTGCGGTCTTTGTCGGCCACGGTCATATAGATGGTTTCCCCGTTTTCCAAAAGCGGGTCCCCCGGTGGGTAGCTCTTGGAAGCACGCGAGGGATCGATCAACTTACGTCGCTCGGCTGCATACTTTTTTGAAATGAGGGCTTTGGTGGGGATTTTGTTGAAAGCGGGATCGGCGTAAAATTTAGCCCGATCTTCGAAGGCCAGTTTCTTCGCCTCGACGAAGTGATGCACATAGTCCTTGCTGCCGAAACCCATTTTTCGAATATCGAAACCTTCGAGGATGTTGAGAATTTGCAAGGCGGCGATACCCTGGCCGTTGGGGGGAAGCTCCCAAACGGTATAGCCACGGTAGTCGGTCGAAACCGGTTCCACCCAATCGGAGGAGTGCGAGGCCAGGTCCTCATAGGAGAGAAAACCACCCTCTCGTTTCATAAAAGCATCGATGGTGCGGGCGATTTCACCCCGGTAAAAAACGTCCCGCCCGCCTTTTGCGATTTTTTCCAATGTATCGGCCAGCATGGGGTTTTTAAAAATCTCACCCTTGCGCGGTGCTCTTCCACCCGGCATGTAGGTTTCCCGAAAACCGGGCCATTCTTCCTGCACGGGAACACTGCGATCCCAGTAAAAAGCGATCAATTCGGTGACGGGGAATCCTTCGCGGGCATAGCGAATTGCCGGGGCGAGAACTTCCTCCATGGGCAGGTGGCCGAATTTTTCGTGCAGCTCGAACCAGCCATCGACGCAGCCGGGAACCGAGACCGGTAGAGGCCCGTGGGTGGGAACCTTGGTCAACCCGAGTTTCTTGAACTCCTCCAGGGTAAGGCTTTGGGGAGACCTGCCGCTGGCATTGAGCCCGTGCAATTTTTGCGATTCATTGTGCCAGACGATGGCGAAGAGGTCTCCCCCGATGCCATTGCCGGTTGGCTCGACCAATCCGAGGACGGCATTGGCGGCGATGGCCGCATCGATGGCGTTGCCCCCCTGTTTCATGATATCCAACGCCACCTGGGTCGCCAGCGGTTGACTGGTCGCGGCCATGGCGTGGCGGGCGATCACCTCCGAACGCGTGGCAAAGGGTTTGCCGGTTATGCGATCAGCGCTCATGAGAATTCGGATGGGGAAGAAGGCAAAGAGGAGGAGAAGGAAGATGCGTATTGGTACATAACGGCTCAAGGGGGAATCATGTTGGCTCATGGAAACCATTGTGGTGGACTTAGAGAAAGGCTGGCAATCATTTTGCAGTGATGCGTCCTCAGCCCAAAAACAAATGAACGAGGTGGGTCAGAAAAGAGCTTCGAGCACTTTTCTGGTACCGTAACTTTTGCCCATTGTATAAAAATGGAGGCAGGGTACCCCGTGGGCGATTAGTTCCTTACATTGCTGAATACACCATTGGATGCCAACTTCGCGCACTTCCTTATTATCGCGGCATTTTTCGACTTCCGCCGACAACTCTTCAGGGATGTTAACTTTAAACACGCTGGGAAGAATATTGAGATGCGTTTTCACAGCCAGAAGCTTAATACCCGGAATGATGGGAACCTCGATGCCGATTTCCCGGCACCGGCGCTCGTATTCAAAAAACATCCGGTTATCGAAAAACATCTGGGTAACGATGTAATCGGCCCCGGCGTCCACTTTCTGTTTCAAGTGCTTCAAATCGGAGGCCATATTGGGGGCCTCGAAATGTTTTTCGGGATAACCGGCCACTCCGATGCAAAAATCCGATTGCGTGGCATTATCCAACTCTTCGTAAAGGTAACGGCCTTCATTCATGTCGGCAATCTGCCGAATCAAATCGAGTGCATAAACATTGCCGTCGGGTTCGGGGGTGAAGCTTGTTTCGTCATTGGCGGGATCCCCCCTGATGGCCAAAATATTATTGATGCCGAGAAAGTTCAGATCGATGAGGGCGTTTTCCGTTTCTTCCTTGGTAAAACCTCCGCAGATTAGGTGGGGAACCGCTTCCACATTATAACGATATTCAAGGGCCGCCGATATGCCTACCGTGCCTGGCCTTTTACGCACGCTGCAGCGTTTGTGCAGGCCGTTGGGCATTTTCCTGAACTCATATTCTTCCTGGTGGTAGGTGACATTGATGGCTATCGGTTTGAACTCCATCAACGGATCGATGCTTTTGTAAATCGAATCGATGCCCACGCCTTTCAACGGGGGAATGATTTCGATGGTGACAAGCGGCCCATCCGCCTGCTTGAGGTATTGAGTAACTTTCATGGACACGCAATCGGAAGAAATAGTAGGGGCGTCAGTAAAATTTGCCGCCAAAAAATCGCAACAGTAATATTTTCACGGCGGACAATGCCTCCCTCAAGCCATGGACTTGAAGGCCGCGCGCGCCTCTTGCAGATTTTGCACG
>JAJFLT010000438.1 GCA_021772555.1 Opitutales bacterium
GCCGCGGCCCTTCCATCTCCGGTGTGTTTCAAAACACAATCGGCCAAGGGACCGTCGTCGATAACAGCATCAGACATGCGAATTATTTCGTCAGCCTGGAAGGGCACCTGCCTGCCCTGTTCAAGCAGCGCCAGAAGCCCGGCGACAACTTCTTTTGGATAGAGTTCATAGGCGCGATGGATCACCCACCTGTTGTCTTGTTCCTTGTCTGAAAAATCGATCCTTTCAACAAGATCGCGGACTTTCTGCTCCGCATCCGGATCATGGATATTCGTCGCCAAAATCGTGCTCAGGATTCTTCCGGGGTCGGTTTCCTCAGCGAAAAGCTTGTCGGCTTCTTTCTGAATTCTCGCGGACACCTCTGGATCGACAAACTTGCGGGAGTGCCATTTTCGGGCCAGTGACTGCCAGACCTCGTCCGGAGCCGACTCGAGAATCTCTTTGGCGAACCGGTCCGCACGCCTGAACACCAGCGACTCGATTACGGATTCCCTGACCTTTGGACTTGTTTCGGCTTTGGCCAGAGAGGTAGCCAACTCTATGCCGTCCATGTCGCCATTAATCGCAATCTCTGAAATTACGTGCTCTCTTACCTCTTCGGAAAGAGCAGCGATCCGTTCCCCTGCATTTGGTCCGAGCACGCTCGGCCTGAATTCCCATCCCATCCGCAGCGCGCGTAAATGAACCTGGTCGTCCGGGTCAGAAACCAGAGGCCACACTAATACGGCGAACTCCGCGCGGCCCGTGTCGATCATAAATTTGACCGCGCGATCTACGCGCCCCGGCGTATGCCATTTCTTGACGAAGGAGATAACGTCGTTCCCGATCTGATCCCATACGTCGTCAGACGAGCGCCGAATCATTTCTGCGACGAACATGGGATCGATACCCAGCGTTTCGAGAATGGTGCGCGCAACGGCTCTTGCGCCGTGTTCATCAACGCGTGACAGGTGGTCACATGCGAAAAGGATCGCCTCCTCCCAAACAGGAATATTAAGAACGGTCTCCCGCAATATCTTGATCGCATCACCCTCGCCTAGAGCGGCGGACAACATTAATTGCTGGACGCGGAACGAGGCGAACCATTCCTGGAATTGCTGGTGCTGGAACGATACGCCACCAGTTTCTGTGCCGGATCGAACGAGCATATGCGCATCAACGAGCACATCGAGAACGTGCATGGGCTGAAGCAATTCAGCAATTTGCTTCTCGGCCTTCAACCGCTCCTGTACCGTGTTGACGGCGGCACGTGCTCGGGCTTCGGAGAGCGTCACCGTCTCGTGCTGGGTGGCCTCGACGGCGATCTCTTCAAGAAACGCCCAATGAAAGCCTTGCAGCGCCTCACGCAGGGTTGCCAGCCTGTCCAGGTTTTGCTCTAGTTCTGCGACAAAGGAACGCAGGACACCTTCCTTGGTCGTGGGAAGTGAACCTCCCGGCGCTTGTTTCAGCAAGGCCATCAGGTAGAGTGGAATGGCAACCAGCTCTCTGAGACCGGGCGTTTCCCATGCATGATCCATCAGGGATTCGCCATCCGGGCCACGGAGGGATACCGCCAGTTCCAGTTGTTGCTCTTCGGTCAGAAGCGTGACCTCGACAACCGGCCCGTCAATCGGGATATCGAAATCCCTGTGCCTTGAGTTGATGACAATGCGTATATCGGGAAAGTCTCGCCTTAGTCCTTTAAGGTCATTGCGCAAACGCCGCCGAGATACACTGTCCAGCTCATTCCATCCGTCAAGGATGAGCACCAGCTTTCCATGCTGGGCCAGAAGCTCAAACTGAGGTTCTCTGGCATCCTTAAAAGCGGCCCGCCTCAAGAGTGACTGAAAGAAACTGTCCGTCCTGGTCGCCCATTCGCTCAGGGGAATGAAGACTGCCACGGAGGCGGCGTTTGCCAGCGTAGCTTCAACGAGTTGCAGCGAGGTTGTTGTCTTCCCGGTGCCCGGCGGGGCGATTACGGCAACTTGGTCATATACGTCGATTCCCGAGGCTAGGCCGGAAACGTCGAATACGTTGGTGCTTTCACCATCCCGTATTCTGAGGTTGAGGGCGATGGGATGCGAAGGCCAGCCCGGCGACTGCTGAAAGGCGGACAGATCTGTCTTCGAATAGGTCAGCAGAAAGTCAAAGGCCGTTTGGACATCTTCGTCATCTGCCAGCAGAGCGCCGAGCGGACTGGGTTTCGACTCAATGACCTCATCGAAGGACCTTCGTTCAGTGAGTTTCTTCCACCTGTGCAATTCTTCGACGGTGAAACGCGATTCGTCGGAATCGACAAGTTTTGCGTGGGTGCCGCAGAGCCAGATTCCGTTCCGGTAGTGCCTACGCTGTTCTTTAGTCAGTGTGGAGTCGTATCGTGGTCCACCAGGGGAAGCAGCCGTTATGTGAGCGGCAAATCCAATGTTGATCGTACCATCATGATCGAATGCCGCGCCCCGCGTTGATATTCCACAATCGGGTTTCGAGCACCGGTAACCGGCGCGGTGCGCCAATTTCTCCTTGGTCGCTTTTTTGAAGTCGTCTCTCGAACTCAAACCGGCGAGCTTTCCTATGCGATGTATTAACCTTAACCTCTTCTTGCCTCACCAAGTTCTTACGCTTCTGCATTTAGTTACACGTGAACTCGCGCAAGACTTAGGCAGCGGGATGATACTGTTCACAGCATGTATCAGCGAAGGCACGTTGCGTCACTTCGTCAATCCTGATCTTGAATGCAACGTCCTTCGGCGCTATCGCCGAAGTGACCTATTGTGCCTATAATTGATACAAGAAATTTCCACTGGCGATTGTTTAGAGCCCCTCGCTCTGGCGCCTGGCAACTGTAGATTTCCTCACTACTTGGATGAAAGAACGGCGCATCGCAAGCGTTCAGGATCTGACTGCGATGGCTACAGCTTAAGGCCGTCTAGGTCCACTGATGGTCAGCGAGCCGGACCTGACGGCTCGCAGATTCCCTTATGCCTGACGAGAATAACAGGAGATCAAGAAGAAAGTGCGGTCGAAGTGATTCGACCCCACCATCTTGAAGGCAGTAAGTACTCACGACTCATGAACGTCGGTTTTCGAATCTCAATCTGAAAACGATTATTATTTTGTCTTCCGCGACTCATAGAAGGTTTTCGCAGCGCTGCTCTGGAGGTGGAAGACTTTTTGGACGAGGGGCTGGTAGATGCAGGCCTCGCCTTAGGGTATCGGTTTGCCGGTCTCCGCGCATTGGCTGTCGAAACGGGAGTACGGTATATGATCTGAGCAGGTAACACGGTTTTTGCTAACCTTAACATCCTGTGTCCTGCGATCTATGTCAGCTGATTTAGGGATATATGATGGTGCAGAAAAATATTTACTGAGGATTTCTGAGATATCCCCGTGAGACGGTAGACAAGTGAAGGTCAATAATGTTTGGTGGTTTCTTTGGTGTTGATGTCTCAAAGTATCTGAAGGTATAAGGAAGTAACAATGGCATCTCCATTTTTAGAGGCTTGTCCTAATTTGCTAATAAAAAACGGCTTACAGTTACGTAAGCCGTTTAAAATTGGGTGCAGGGCCGGGATTTGAACCCGGGACCTTCAGGTTATGAGCCTGACGAGCTACCAGACTGCTCCACCCTGCATCTTAAAAATTTGAAAGGGAGTGAATTAGAATCGCTTTGGCTGGAAATTCAAGTGTTTTTTCCAAAATATTGTGAATATCCATGTTTATTGGATTTTAATATAGTATTTGTGATGCCCCGATCGCCCTTATTTGTTACTTTCTGCTTGCTTTTAGCGCTTGGCGGGGTATTTCTGGCGGTTCCTTTTTGAGAGGTATGCCCGGTAAGCGGTCGCTTTCGATCAGGAAAACATAACCTTCAACCCTTTTGCGTCAAAGCTTCCCTGGGGTTCCTCCCGGCGGGAAGCTGTTTCCTCTTTCCGAGGGGCGTTTCCATATATAAATAACATGATGAACATTACACTTCGGGACCTCCTGGAAGCAGGAGTGCATTTCGGGCACCAATTACGTCGTTTCAATCCGAAATCCAAGAAATACGTTTTCGACAACCGGCACGGTATCTCGGTCATTGACCTGGAATTATCCTACGGAAAACTGGAAGAAGCCACTCAATTTGTGGAAGAGTTGGCCAAGAATAACCAGAAGATACTTTTTGTGGGCACCAAGCGCCAGGCCAAGGAGATCATCCGGGAGGCCGCTACCCAATGCCAAATGCCTTATTGCGCCAGTCGTTGGTTGGGTGGCACCTTGACAAACTTTGCCACTATCAAGAACAGTATGACGAAGTATAAAAAGTATCTGGCCATGGAAGCGGACGGTAGCCTCGATAAGACCCATAAAAAGGAAGCCGCCGCCATTCGGCGGGAGATGAACCGCATGCATCGCAATTTCGAGGGGATTATCGAAATGTCTGACCGGCCGGCGGCGATGTTTATTATCGATACCAAGCATGAGCAAATTGCCGTGGCCGAGGCCAACCGGCTGGAGATCCCGGTCATCGGCCTGGTCGATACTAATTCCGACCCCACCATTATCGACTATCCCATTCCGGGTAATGACGATTCTTCGAAGTCGATCCGTTTGATTGTCGAGGTGATAATGGAGGCGGTGCAGGATGGCATTGCCGGGCGGCAGGCGCCCCAAGCAAACCAGGGTCTGGCACCCATGTTGAGAGAGGAAGCCAAGGAGGAACAACTACCGGTAACACCCATTGCCCCTATGACTTCGATGGCCAACGCGCCGCAGGTTTCCGAGGTTCCCGAATCTTATTCCACGGACCAGGATTAGCCATTATTGGGCATTCCCAAGCGTTTTGGGGAGAAAATATGGAACCGGTGCATGGGACAGTCTGATTTTTCAATTCATAATTAGTAGAGAGTATTTAACGAGCAAGATATGAGTACAGCAATAACAGCAAAAATGGTTGGCGAGCTGCGGGCGAAAACCGGAGCCGGTCTTATGGATTGTAAAAGAGTCCTCGTCGAGGCCGATGGTGATCTGGAGCAGGCGGTAACCCTGTTGCGGAAAAAGGGCATGGCCTCCGCCGCGAAAAAATCGGGCCGCACCACGAGCGAGGGTTTGATCGGTCAATACATCCATCTCGGAGGAAAGGTCGGCGTCCTCGTCGAGGTCAACTGCGAGACGGATTTCGTGGCCAAAACGGAGGATTTCGGCAATTTGATCAAAGACATTTGTCTGCACATCGCGGCGGCCAATCCTCAATACGTGAAGCGGGAGGAGGTTCCTGAAGATGTTTTGGCCAAGGAGCGCGAAATCGCTGCTTCCCAGGTGCAGAACAAGCCGGCCCACATCGTGGAGAAGGTGGTGGACGGCAAACTGGAAAAAGTTTACCAGTCTCTCTGTCTGCTGGAACAGCCTTTCGTGAAAAACCCGGACCAATCGATCACAGACCTGTTAGCTGCCAATATTTCCAAAATCGGCGAAAATATCGTCATCCAGCGTTTCACCCGGTACCAGTTGGGAGAGTAAGGTCACTGTTTGAGGTGGTGGCAGGAGGCAGTGTTCATCAGGTGTCAGGTAATAGAATACGGAAGCCATCATCATTCTTTTAGACCTGAATACTGACACCTGAAACCTGAATCCATTGTGAACGGAATCATCGACAGCCACGTTCACTGTTATCCGTCAGAAATTATAGCCGATCCCCGTGGCTGGGCGGCAACCATGGGTGAAGACCATTGGGCCGAGCTACATGCCCCGCCATCGGGTAAAGGATCGATTGTCGGGTGGGCGGATGTCTCTGACTTGCTTGCCGATATGGATAAGGCGGGTGTCGAACGCGCCATTTTGCTGGGTTGGTATTGGGAAAACCAGAAGACCTGCGACCGGCAAAACCGCTGGCATGTGGATTGGGTGCGAGAACATCCGGATCGCTTTATCGGTTTTGCGGCGGTTCAGCCGATGGCGGAAGACCGGGCTTTCGAGTCGGTGCGCCGGGCCATCGACCAGGGTTTGTCCGGTATTGGGGAAATGTTGCCCCCGGCCCAGGGATTTTCCCACACCAACTCCACCTGGCTGCAAATCCTGGAGTGGGCCCAGGAAGAAAAATTACCCATCACCATTCATGTTACCGAGGCGGTTGGGCACGACTATCCGGGCAAGGTGGAAACTCCACTGGCCGAATATCAATGGCTTGCCCAACAATTTCCCGACCTCAATATCCTGCTGGCTCATTGGGGTGGCGGATTGCCTTTTTACGAGTTGAATGCTGTCTGCCGCAGTGACTTCAAAAACTTTTTCTATGATACTGCGGCCAGCCCGCTGCTTTACGACAAAAAGGTTTTTCGAGTGGTGTCCGATATGGTGGGGGCGGATAAAGTATTATTCGGTTCGGATTACCCCCTACGCCTTTTCCCCAAAGTTGATAAAAAGCCCGGCTTCGAGCGGTTCCTGGAGCAAATCGACAACGCTGGTCTAACGGAAGTGGAAAAAGAAAAGATTCTCGGTGGCAACGCCCGGAAGCTATTCGGCCTGGTCTAAGGCTTCCAATACATTGACGGGCAAATTGTCGGTTTCTTTGCGGTAGATAACCTGCAATCCGCCGCTCAGGCCATTGTCCAGAAATACCGGTAAGGTCAAAATGGGCAGTCCAGCGAAACTGCCCGGAGCGGTCAGTTGAAGAAGGGCCGTACGTATATCCTCCGTCATACCATCTTTGACTATGGCTGGATAGGGGACGGCCGGAATGACCAGATAATCAAAGTCGACCAGTAGCTCATAAACGGCATCGCGCAGATAGTCGGAAAAATCACGTGCCGCCAGAAGATCGTCCATGGTCCTCTGGCTTCCTCCGTGAATGCGATCCCAAACCCTTTCGCTATAGTCGTGGCGGTGCGTTTCGAGCCAACCTTTGTGTGTTCTCCAGGCCTCAATGCTCACTATCACTTTGTAATGTTCGGCCGCTCCCTCGAACACTTTTCTTAAAATGGTGGAATGGTCTGGAATGATAGCCAAATCAAGCTTTTGCGCTGTTATGCGATACTTCTCAAGCAGATTGGGTTCCACCATGTCGTCATAGGCATCGAAGTAAAAGCCCCGCCGGTGCTTCCCATCTGAAGTCGTGCCGAGTAAAGCGCTCAAAGTTGTAATCATATCATCGGCGGTACCGGTAAACCACCCCGTGGTGTCGAACGTTGGGGCCAAGGGGAAGGCGCCTTCCGTTATCCAGGCATTACCTGGAAAGAGCCTCATACCGTATATTCCGCAGAAGGAAGCGGGTGTGCGGATGGATCCCCCCGTATCGGTGCCGAAGGCCAGTGGCACGAGCCCGCTGCCCACCGCCCAAGCCGATCCACTACTGGAGCCACCGCTCAGCCGGTCCGGAAAATAGGGATGCGGGCAGCTGCCGAAATGATCGTTACGTCCGCTCAACCCATAGGCGAATTCATTCATTTGAGTTTTTCCGCAAAAAAGAGCGCCATGCTTCTCCATGTCATCAAAGAGGGCACAGGAGTTTCCCGGCGTTCCTCTGACCTCCGCCAAAAACGGAGAACCGCAATGGGTCTCCAGACCGGCCACATCGAATAAATCTTTCAGCAGGTAGGGTACTCCGCCCAAAGGTTGATCCAAATTTTCAGCCGCTTTGATGAAACTCGATTCGAGGTTTTTATCCTCCGGTATATGGCTAAAAATGGCCTTTTTTTCACTTTCCGGAATAGATGCGATCCGGTTCAGGATGTGATTGAGGGCTTCTTTCGGGTCGCGGCGGAGACGTTCTTTCCAAGCATCGATATTGTCCCGGGCAGGCATCATAGTTATGCCAGCATAGGATAACCTCACCCTCTAGCAATACTCTTCCTGCGTTGACCTCCGGTAATTAGTTCCTTTGTTTCGATGGTATTATGAGTATTGAAGATCGTTTGCTGAAACTTGGTCTAACCATTCCGTTCGCCCCCCTGCCGGTGGGAAACTACGTACCCGCCATCGTCGATGGAGATAAGTTGATGACGGCTGGAATGATCTGCCTGCGGGAAGGCCAAATTACCCATGCCGGCAAACTCGGCCAGGATTTTACCATCGAGGAAGGTTATGAGGCCGCCCGCATCTGTGGCCTCAATCTATTGGCCTCCATTAAAGGAGCCGCCGGTTCGCTCGATGCGGTGGAAAAATTTCTCACCGTGACGGGCTTCGTCAACGCAACACCCGATTTTCATCAAAGTCCCCAGGTCATCAACGGCGCCTCCGACCTTATTGTTGAAGTGTTCGGCGACAATGGCAAACACGCTCGCGCGGCAGTCTCCGTGGCTTGCCTGCCCCTCAATTCCGCTGTCGAGGTCCAGGCGGTGGTCAAACTGAAAGCAAATCGCTGAGTTCTTTTCTTCTCAATCTCCGTTCGAACTGGGCCATACTTGTTTTACCAGTGAATCGTTTCCGGTAAACCCTTGCTGATTTTGTCCTTCCAGGAGGAGACGCCGTTGACCAATTCCGAGGCGTGGATGACGAATGGCGCCCAACCTTCCCGTCCACTTACACCGATCAAGTTGAACCGCAAAACGGGGTCTCCAGTGAGGTCGAACTGGAGCAGCCCGAAATTGTCCTCCCTCGTAAAGTTGGGTCGGATGCGTAGTTCAGGTATCCTGCCGTAGCGCGGTTCGTTGGCGGTTTGGGCGAGTGGGGAGCTGACCAGGTCGTAAAAATCGTAACCACCCTTCTCGGACCAGGGAATGGCGTTCAATTCACCGACATGGGTATCGCCGGAGAGAAGAATGACGCCATTGATCTCGTTTTTGCGGATAAACTCAAACAAACGGTTGCGCTCGTGAAGAAAAGCGGACCAGGCATCGCCCTTCGGGCCTTTGCTATTGGTCCAGCCGCTCCCCGAAATGAGGACTTTGAAAGGGGAATCGCTGACTGAAAGGGAGTTCTGGAGCCACTCAAACTGCTCTTTTCCCAGCATGGTTTTCCCAGGATGATCCGGTTCTTTGTTGGGGTCTCTATGGTAACGGACATCGAGAAAGAAAAAATCGACGCCCCCATAACGGTATTTGAAAAACACCCCGGGAGCGTCCGGCAGACCTGAGGGTGGGTTGGCCCAAAACCGATTAAATAGCTTGAGCGTCTCGGTTTTCATGGGATGCCGACGGTCGTAATTGTTCAATCCGAAATCATGGTCGTCCCAGGTGGCCAATTGTGGAATGGAATGATTAACCGGTTGCAAACTGGCGACATCCCGTTGCCTTTTCCATTCTTCGGCAATTATGTCCATATCCAGTGAATCGCCGTAAATATTATCGCCCAGCCAAAAAAAGACGTCTGGTTGAAACCGGTGTAGGGTGGGCCAGATTTTCTGTTCCCGGTCATGGAGAATCCGCACACAGGAGCCGAATGCCACTGTGAAGCGCAACCGCTCGCCCTCTACGGGGGCCGTCTTGGTGTAAAAGGGGGGAACCCCTTGCTGATAGCGTGGCGTATTTCCCTTCACCTTGAAACGGTAATAATAGCGGGTATCGGGCTCAAGGCCGGTCAAATGCCATTTCAGAACGTAATCCTCATCTTTGCTTGCGGTCATGGCGAGGCTGCGCGAATCGTCAAAAGTATTAGTCGTGGCGAATTCGATTTCCCCCCGAAAAGGACCGCTCAGGCGGCCCCATATGATGATTTCAGAGGGCGTCACCGCGCCCACCATGGGACCCTGCATAAACCGTGGATAGCCCGGCAGGTCGGCTCCGTTTAAGGGGAAAACGCATCCCGCCAGACCCCAGAGGATGGATGCGATGAAAAGATATTTTGGCAGTTTCATTTTATTTTTCGCTAAACAGTTTTATCATTGTAGAACGCTTTACGGCAAAAGCACCAACCAACAACCTACCACGCATTGTGGTTCGAGAAAAGGGATTTTATCGCCACCTGGTTAATATTGTCATAGCTAATGAAACCAAAAAAATGACCAATGCCTACTCATATATCTGGGAATACATTGTAGCGGCTGATTCCATCGACGAATTTGAAAAGCTCTATGGTGCTTCGGGAGCTTGGGTTGAACTGTTTCGTCGCGCCGATGGTTACGTGCGCACGGAGCTTCACCGTGACCGCAATCATCCAGGAAGGTACATAACCGTAGACTACTGGGCCAGCTCGAAAGATCATGCAAATTTCCGAACTTATTTCGCGCGGGAATTCGAGGAGTTGGATCGATTTGGTGAGAATCTCACCGAATCTGAATCATTTCTGGGGGAATTTACTCCTATGGGTGTGTTACACCGATAAAAAATTTAGCGCCTAACTCGTCTTACAGTCAATTTTCAGCCGAGGGCGTAGCGGATGTGGGGGGAGTAAAATTCCGGTTCGAGGAGGAAGGAGTCGTGCCCTTTTTCCGAATGAACGGTGATGCGAGTGGTAGGCACCCGGGCTTTTTTCAACTCGGATTCGATCCGTTTCTGCTCTTCCGGGAAGTAGCAGGAATCGGAATCGATGCTGAATATGAGGTGCCGCTGGCCACGGCAGCGGCTGAATAGCTCCGTGTAATCGGAGGTTCCCGTCTCGGCCAACAGGTTGAAACTGGACCAGGCGTCGAGGATTCTGAGATATGAATTGGCATCGAAGCGGCGGGCGAATTTTTCCCCTTGGTGGAGCATATAAGCTTCCAGGTCGTGATTGAATTGATACCAGCCGAACGATTTCTCCGCATGGGGTGAATCCGGGTTGACGCGGGTTTCGAGCAAATCCGGAGCGACAAAGGTTTTATGGCTGATGATGCGGGCATGTGCCATGCCGGAATCGGGCGTGTTTTTCCCGAAATAGTTTCCGCCCTGGAAATTATGATCATTTTCGACTGCGTAGATTTGCTCGAAAATCAGAATCTTCTGGCGGGGCGTTGTTTCCATGCCGGTGGCGATGAGAACAACATTTTTGACGCGATCAGGGTAACGAACGGCAAAGTTGAGCGACAATTGGCCGCCGGTCGAGCTGCCGATGACGGCGTGGGCGGTTTCAATCCCCAGGTGGTCGAGGAGCCTGATTTGCGAATCCACGATGTCGGAAAAACTGATGCGGGGGAAGATCGGACCATAGGGAAGGGAGGTTCGCGGGTCGATGGAGGCGGGTCCCGTGGAACCATAACAGCCGCCCACGTAATTGGCGCAAATGACTAAGTATTGATCGGTGTCCAGAGCCTTGCCGGGCCCGATGAAGCGGTTCCACCAGCCTTCGTGGCAATCCTTGGACCAGAGATCGCCGACCCCCTCGACGGCGGGGTTAAAACCGGCGGCGTGCTGGCTCCCGGTGAGGGCGTGGAAGAGAAGTACGGCATTGTCCCGGGTGGGATTGAGTTTGCCGTAAGTTTCGTAGCTGAGGGTCGCCTCCGGCAGGGAACCGCCCGAACTCAACTCCAGCGGCCGGTCGGCGTCGCTGATCGTCAGATATTTCGATTCCGTGCGCCCGTTAACGGACGCCGGGAAACGGCTTCTTCGAACTGGCCGTTTTTCTTTCATTTGGGGAACCATTTTACTAAAAGCGTTTGCTTCCTTACAACTGTATTGTTTTGTTCATGCGCCCGACCCGGCCTTGCTGAGGGCCTGGTCGAGGTCTTCGAGAATATCGTCAATGTTTTCGATTCCGACCGATAACCGGATGAGGTCCGGGGTAATGCCGCCAGCCGCTTGTTGCTCCTCGGTCAGTTGGGAATGGGTGGTGGTTGCCGGGTGAATGGCCAGGCTCTTGGCGTCGCCGACGTTGGCCAGATGCGAAAAGAGTTCCAGGCTTTCAATAAACCGGCTGCCCGCTTCCTTGCCGCCCTCGATTCCGAAGACGACCATGGCGCCGCCTTTGCCACCCAGGTATTTCTGATTCAGGGCGTAGGCCGAATCGGTTTCCAGTCCGGGAAAGCGGACCCACTTGACGGAATCGTTTTGGGTCAGGTGTTGGGCCACCGCGAGGGCGTTTTCACAATGCCGATCCATGCGCAAGGGAAGGGTTTCCACGCCTTGAAGAAAAATCCAGGCATTGTCTGGGGAAATACAGGCACCCAGGTTGCGCAGGGGAATGACTCTCATGCGGAGGATGTATGCGAGGGGACTGAGATCGCCCAGATCGTGAGCCCAGCGAATGCCGTGGTAGCTTGGGTCCGGGTCGGAGAGAAGGGGAAATTTTCCGCTCGTCCAATCGAATCGGCCGGAATCCACCACCACCCCGCCGATGCCGGTACCGTGGCCGCCGAGCCACTTAGTCAGCGAATGGACGGTTATGTCCGCGCCGAATTCGATGGGCCGCTCGAGGTAGGGGGTGGAAAAAGTGCTGTCCACCACGAGGGGAATTCCATGCGAGTGGGCGATAGCGGCTATGGCCTCGATATCGGCCACATCAAGGCCGGGATTGCTGACCGATTCGCAAAAGAGCAGTTTGGTTTTTTCCGTTATGGCGGCGGCAAAATTTTCGGGATTATTGGGATCGACGAATCGCGCCTTGATGCCGAACTGGGGCAGAATATCGTTAAATTGGGTGTAGGTGCCCCCGTAGAGATTGTTGGCCGAAACAATCTCGTCCCCGGCCTGGCAAAGGTTGACCACGGAGTAAAAAACGCCGCTCGTGCCCGAGGCCGTGAGAAGGGCGGCGGCGCCACCATCGAGGGCGGCGATGCGTTTTTCGAGAACGTCATGGGTCGGGTTCATGAGGCGGGAGTATATATTTCCCAGCTCTTTGAGGCCGAATAGGTTGGCCGCGTGTTCAGTGTCTTTGAAGACAAAGGAACTAGTTCGATAAACGGGAACGGCCCGGGCGTTGGTGGTGGGGTCCGGCTCCGTTCCCCCGTGAAGGCATGTGGTTTCAAATTTCATGATTTTTTTAACGTATTACGGGTAAGATTTGATTTGTCGCTATAATTGATGTTGCAGTAAATAGGTTGGCTGCCATTGGTCGCCCGGAGATGGCGCCACCTGCCGGCACGGCTGTCTTCACCCGCTTTTACAGGAGTTGTGCAGACGGCGCAGCCTATACTGGCAAAGGATTGAGCGTAGAGGGGGTGAATGGGGATATCGTTTTCACGAATATAAGATTCCAATTGCTGGGAATTCCAGTCAAAAAGCGGATTAAAAACGGTGCAACCGATTCTTGGGTCCCTGCCTATGGGTTGGACATCGGTGCGACCATTTCCTTCGGCGCGCATAAGACCGGTGATGAGGGCCTTGGCCTGAAATTGTTCAACCGCTTTAAATAGGGGCAGTTCCTTACGCAAATGGCAGCAAAGAGGCTGACCGTCGACATAGCGGTGCAACTCCGTTCCGAACCTTTGGTTCTGCTCAAGGGGCGTCAGGTCCGGTTGCACCGTGGTAATATCCAGTCCGTATTTTTTCTGAAATTGATCCCGCATGGCCAGGGTCTCGGGAAAATGCAATTGGGTATCGATAAAAACGATGTTGGCCTGAGACTTGGCTCGGTAAATCATGTGCATGAGGGCACCGGCCGTTTTCTGCATGCTGGAAAGATGGATCGTTCGCGCGCCGTAAATGGCGTCGATAATACGAATCCGGTCGAGGGCTTCGGCGGTAGCAAATTCCTCTTTATTGATTTCGATTGTAAGCATAGTTCTCAGGATCAGGCGTTAACAATGTAAGGTTGGGGTTGGGCGACGGGTTGCAGACTCCCGGCGTCTTGGTGAGGTAGTGAAAACGGTTGGAGGGGCTCTTCTTCGTGGCCGAGCTGCCCGATGGCTTCTCCAATTTCGACCACCGAGCCGATGACAACGATAGAGGGGGGCTTTGCCTCAGCTGCAATTTCCGCGATATCGGCGAGTTTTCCTGAATAGGTTTTCTCGTCGGGCATGGTTCCGCGTTCGATGATGGCCACCGGTGTTTGCGGGCTTCGCCCGAACGTAATCAGATTGAAAACGATTTCCCGCAGGTGGCGCACGCCCATGAGAAATACAGCCGTGTCCACCCGGGCGGCCAGTTCCCAATCGATTCCGAAAAGAGCGCCGCCGGCGGCATGCCCGGTAAATACGGCGAAATTGGCGGCTTTACCCCTGTGGGTGAGGGGAATGCCCGACATGCCGGGAACGCCGCTGCAGGAGCTGACGCCCGGGAGGATGCGGAATTCAATGCCGGCCCGCCTCAATTCCAGGCACTCCTCCGAACCGCGTCCGAAAATAAACGGGTCGCCGCCCTTCAGCCGCACCACGGTTTTTCCTAGTCGGGCATGGGCGATCATCAAGCGGGCAATCCGCTCCTGTTCACTGAAAGGCGTATGGCGGCTCCGTTTTCCGACATAAATATGCTCCGCTTCGGAGGCATAGGTAGCGAGCAACTCTGGATTGACGAGCCGGTCGTAAAGAACGACATCGGCTTTTTTGAGAGCTTCCGCCGCACCCACCGTAATCAATGACGGGTCCCCGGGACCCGCCCCTGCGATAAATACTTTTCCTCTCGTCGTCATTTATTTAAATAAATCAAATTCAAACCAGGACGGGTTCTTCCCGCGCCGATTCTTTCTCGTTTTTGAAAGTTTCCAGTAGTTCGCTGAACAATTCTTCAGCTCCCTCCACATTTTCCTCCAAGAGGCCCGGCAATGGTGAATCGAGGACTGCGCCCCAAAATTGTTTGCGCTGTTCATAAGTGGGCAGGGACTGAATGACCAAAGGGCGTTTCGATCCCAGAAAATCGGCCAGTGTACCGAGAGAATCGCTCAGTAGATCACGTTCGATCCTGTTCCTCAGTCGTTGAGCCATGGCCGGGCTTTTCCCGGAAGAAGTGACCGCCACCTGAAGCGGTCCGGAACGGGCCACGGCGGGGTAGATGAAATTGCTGTTGGTTGCGTCATCATGGGAATTGACAAGCTGCCGGGACATTTTGGAAAGGGAGCAAATCTCGCGTTTCTCCGTCTCCTCGTCCGTCGTTACAACGGTCAGGAAAGCGCCATCCGCATCGGAGGCCTGCACTTGCCGCCGCAGCCACCGCACCTGTCCGGTTGCCGCCCACGTCTGGATACGGGCGTCCGCCTCTTCAGCGATAACGGTTATTTCTGCCCCGCAATGGAGAAAGCTTTCGATCCGGGAAACGGCTACCGTGCCACCGCCCACGACGAGGCATCGGCGGCCCTTTAAATCGAGGTAGACGGGAAAATAATGGGTGGATGCGGTCATGGTTCAGGCGGGAACAAGGTCTTTCTCGGGAGATGGGTCCGTTTTCGATTCCATCGACGTTGTCACCGACTCAGGTGTCATGAGGTCGGCGGTGGCGGGGGTTTCCTGCAAATGGCGAATAATGCCCGGCATTCCCGTGCGTCGCAGAAAGGCGCCCAAATCCTCGGCCTCGAGGCGGTTTTCGAGGTAAAACCGAAATAGGGCATCAATGACGCCGGGGATTTGGGTGAGGGGTACTTTTCTCAGGTAAATTTGTGAGCCATCGGTGGAGAGGACGGGCACTCCCTGGAAACGACCGTCTTCCGAGCCGAGGAGTTTGAATTGGTAACGACCCCTGCCGGAACCGATCAACCCGATGGTTTTGGTGGCGGGTCGAAAGCACTGCCGTTCGCAACCGGTCACCCCGATCGATTCGGTCATGCCGCCCCAGCCGAGCTTTTCCAATTGGTCGATAAGGAGGGGCTCAATTTTTTCCGATTCGGTGTAGGCCAGGCGGCAGGTGTCCAACCCCACGCAAGCGCCAGACCGCAGGCGAAGCGCCGAATAGTCCGACCCTTTACGTGAACCGTAGCCATGTTCGCGCAGATCGGCGGAAAAACTCTCCTTCGCCTCCAGCTGAAGGCCCGTGAAAATCAGGTCCTGGTTCGGTGTGAACCGCAGTTCCACCGGATACTTGTCCATGATGAAGCGGACCAGTGTTTTCAAACGGCCATTGGGACTTTCGTCTGTCAGACGCCCGTTTTCAATGAACAAACCGTAATTGACCTTGTTATTGTCGGAATGATCCAGCCAGCCGTGGTGAAGGTGGCGTTTGCCGATATCATGTTGGAGGTCAGGCGCTTCGAGAGGATATCCAACAATATCCTCAACCTGGCTGCGGTACCAATCGATCCCCTGGGCCTTGACGACGTATTTGAGGCGCGCCCAATGCCGGTTTTGCCGATCTCCCCAGGTTTGGTGAACCCGCACGATGGCATCTAGAATGGGGAGGAGGTCGGTTTCAGAAGCCCGCGCGAAGGGCTGGGCAAAGGCGGCCATGGTCGGTTTGCCGTTCTTCTCGCCCTGGCCTCCGCCGATGTAGATTTGAAAACCTTGCAGCTTTTCGCCATGCACCACGGGTGCGATTCCCATGTCGTGGGTGAGCAGTTCGACGCAGTTATCGGGGATCAACAGGCCGGTGGCTTTATCGCGGATGTACGAGGATATGCCTATTTTGAATTTTCGATTGAGGAGCTGCTTTCCGTATTTGAAAGTCTTGCTGTCGTCGCGAACGGCTTCCGGGTCGACGGCGAATATTTTGACGAAGGGTTCGGCCGGGAGGCGGAAAAAACTGGCCAAATCATGGGCCAGCCGGTTGCCATTGAAGACATCGCTGAACGAAGCCAGGGGGCAGGCCATGACATTGCGGACATTGTCGCCGCAGCCGTTGAGGCTGTAGAGCCCGCTTTTAGCCAGTGTGCGCACAATTTCAATGATGTCCTTTTTTTTGACCCAGTGAAATTGGAGATTTTGCCGAGTGGTGATGCGCAGGGAAGGCTTGACTTCGGCGCTGGAGGCATACCGCTCGGACAATTCATCGAGCACCCGCCATTGCTCCCTTGTGATGGGTCCGCCGCCGGGAATGGAGATGCGCACCATGTAAACCCAGTCTTTCTCCCGGCCCGTTCTGGCCCGGTTGTATTCGAGATAAATACCGTAGGACTTACTCAGTTGCTCGGCCTCCCAGGCAAGCTTGGGATCGTCCTCGCGCAGCTCTTCGTAAAGGCCGCCCCGCACACCATTGGAAGCCGCTTTATTGCGCTCTTCCCGCGAGTGATCCTGCTGCGGAGTCAGGAAATTGGGTTCAAAATATTTTTTTCTCAAAGTGAAGGGATTCCGTTTGGTAGTTGTCGTTTCAATTCTTCGTAAAGAGGAATTTTGCGCCGCAATGGCCGGAAATTACTTTTGATGGCTGAGGGTCCCGATAATTTCGTCCCGCCGCCGCCGGGCTTCGGCCAGGGATTTGGTGCCCAAAGTGTGACGGATGCGTTTTTTCGTCAGAAAAGTGGGATGGACGGTATAGTGTATAAACCATGTGCCGTTATTATTCCAGAGGTGGTGGTTGGGATTATCTTGAGATATCCTCAAGGCTTTCGGGTAATCTGTTTTCATGTTGGATTGGCTATTTGCCGGGTAAAGTGAGTTTGTTGGTGAAGGTGAGGTCTTTGAGTAAAAATAAAAAAAGCCCCGCAGCTTGAGGAGGCTGCGGGGCTTTTAAAAAATCAATTCAGGTCTAAAAATATATTACCTGGTCGCTCTATTTGATGGCACAGCCGTCCTCCTGTTGTTGGTTGATGCAACAGCACATAATCATCATCATCATACAAATCCATGCCTCGGATCTGAGGGGATTGTCACTGTAAGTGAAATGATGTTTAGAAATGGTCATGCTAAAATAGAGAGTCGGTTTTCTATCGGCTATGAGTTTCGATAGTCAAGGTAGATTCCCAAAAATCGTGTCATAAAATTAGGAAACCTCTCTAATCCAAGCAGTAATCCGCCTAAATTCCTGGATATAAATTACTGCTCCAGGCGGAGGAAACGGGCGGCGTTATTATAAAAAATATCACGCTTTTGCTCCTCCGTCAGGAAATCGGCCGATTCAATCCCAGCGATTGCCATTTCAATGGCTTCGGGCCAAAACAATTGGTCTGAGCCAAACATGAGACGTTTGCCATAACCGGCCCTCATAAGGCCCTCGAGGTAGTAGTGAAACTCCTCCCGCGGCCACAACCACGGGAGGGTCGCCAAGTCGACATAAACCTGGGGATAGTTGTGCAATAACGCCTTGATTTCCTGCAAGTAGGGCCAGCCAGCGTGCATGACATAGAGGCGTAAATTCGGATGCCGTACCAGCACTTCCTCTAATTCCAGGGGATTGCCAAGGGACATTCGCAAAGGCGAGGCCCCTCGTTGAGTGCCCGGTCCCATGTGGACGCCAACGGGCAGGTCTAATTCCTCAGCCAGGGCAAAATAAGGCTTCAAAGCAGGATCGTTGGGTGAAAGCCCCTGGAATTGAGCCGTTACTTCTCCCATCGCACCTAGTTGTCCCGCCAGGTAATCTCTTCGGAGGGAGGCTATATTATAATGTGGGTCCTGGGGGGAGCTTTTGCCATTGATCATGGGCGAAGCTATAATTCGGTCGGGGGAGGCTGCCTTCCATTTATCGAGAAGTTCTCGATCGGGTCCGCAAAGAACGGCTTTAACAATGTTGAACCGTTTCAAATTGGCTAGAGAGGCAGCCATAATTTCCTCAGTGGCAATCGCCGCCGAGGGCTTGCCGGTAACGGGGTTGAGTTTACCTGGAGGACCCAGAAAATCCGCCGGGAAAGCATGTAAATGCATATCTATTATCGGACCCCTTGATTTCGATTCCGCTCCACCTACATCCGCCGTAATGACGGGGAAAACCAAGAGCAACCCGACAACTGCCCATGCCAGATAACGACCGGATCGTGGATGATGTAAAATTTTTTTTGTCATCATCCGATGCTAGTTTTGGTCGCCGACCAACTCAACCGTCTATTTCGTAGACGGAAGAATTGATGAGATGAAACGCCGAAAACTGATGTTAAAAGGAAATATCAATTACATGTCAGTTTGATCGAGCATTGTGAAAATGGAATAAGCAGTCAACCTATGCTCAATCCGCCGGGACGCTGAAGAGGCTATCATCGTCGGCTCTTTGGAAAAAGCGGCGGTCAGGAGTATTGTCCTCAAACGTCCAGACCCACCCTGGATTTTCGCCGAAAAGATACATCCAGCGGTAGGTGTCGGCATTTAGAAAAATCCATTCACCCAGCCCGAGATCCCAGATATAAATTCCTTCCTTCGCATCGTTTTCGAAAACATACTGCCAGCCGTGTTCGTGGTGTTCGATCCAGGGCCAGTGGGTGATGTTATAGTTTAAGTACCAGGGGGAAACCCTGGAACCTGGGATTTCCGGATCACGCAGCAGGGCGATATCGGCTGGGCCAAAGTAATCGATGGTATCTAAGCTTGTAACATTTAAGCCTAATAACCCGGTTTCATCTATGGGGTGAATCGTAATGTTTACGATCGCCGTATCTGCCTTTCCGAGGCTGTCGCTGATTTCATAAATAAAGCTGTCGGAAAAGTTTTCGCTGTCGTCGTGCCAGTAGGTAAAAGAGCCATCGGCCGACAGCGTGAGAGACCCGTAGGTAGGTTCACTTACTGGAATAGTGTTGACCGTCAATCTATCCGCCGGCAGATCGCCGTCGGTGTCGTTGTTTAACAGATTGGGCCTAGTGACTAATTGGCCTTCTCCAACCCTGAGGACATCCGGGTTGGCGACGGGCGCATAGTCATTTAACGGTAAGGTGTCCAGACCCTCCCCTGCCATAAAATTGGTGAAAAAGAACGTATTCACACCCACAGGAACTTCGGACGATGTAAACCCGTGCAGGCTGAAGTCGAAAGAATCTCCAGGGTTCATCCCCCAAGTAGTTCCCAAGTCCAGGGCAATCCCATCCAATTGACCATCAATTGAATCATAAGCGGCCAAAAGAGTTTGCTTTTCGGCCAACCAAAACAGAAACAGCCTAAAATGATTACCATCGATGGTGCGGCTGAAAACGGGACTTTGATCCGATCCCGGTGAATCCGGATCGTTCAAAGAAAAATTTGTTTCTATCCCTTGCCGAAGTACCGGATTGCCGGTTTCATCAATCTCGGCCACGAGATTAACCGAGTGAAAAAGTGTGTCCCGCGGTTCCGAACTGTTGGTCAAAAGAAATCCCAGTCCGATTTTTTCCCCAGTTTTCACGAGATCCACATCATCCAAGGTGATCTCAACGGAAGCACTCCAATCGATGACGTAATGAGCGATTCCATTAAACTTTTTGAAAACCTGACGCGCGCCTGGATTTTCGATGGGGCCATACTGTATAAAAGTGAAACCGGAAGGGTTTGCCACTAGGTTGAAAAGGTCGGGATTGTCGCTGAATGTTTCGGATTCCCAAACTGACGAATTGAGGACGCCTTGCAAATCGTCCAATAATGATAATCCGGCCATTACATTTTCCTGGGGCTCATATGGAAGGTTTGTGGCGCCGGCAGCCTGGATTTGGCCGATCACCTGAAGGGCTTCCGAACCCGGCTGTATATCGAGAAAATTATTCTGCAAGAATACTCTATCGGGATTCGTTAGACCTGCGAGGGCGCCAATGGATAATATATTGTTGTTGGAAAGAAAAATTCTCCGCAAATTGGTGAGATTATCCAGAGGCCGAACATCAAATACCTGGTTGCTCCTAAGATTTAGGACGTTCAAGGAGGTCAATTCGCTCAAGGGACTCAAGTCGCTGATCTGGTTGCCACTAAGATCCAGGATGGTTAAGGCGGTCAATCCGCTCAAGGGACTCAAGTCTCTAATCTGGTTGCCCCTAAGATCCAAGACGCTCAAGGCGGTCAAATGGCTCAAGGGGCTCAAGTCGCTGATTTGGTTGTCGTAAAGAAAGAGGCTGGTGAGGGCGGTCAATCCGCTCAAGAGGCTCAGGTCGGTTAATGCAATACCAGGAAGGGAGAGGGAAGTAAGGGCTTTCATCCCGCTCAAGGGGGTGAAATCGCTGACCGGATTGGAGGAAATACTCAATTGGACCAAGGAGGGAAAGTCGGTTAAAGGGCTCAGGTCGCTGATTTGGTTGCCACTAAGATCCAGTTCGGCCAAGGCGGTTAATCCACTCAAGGGGCCCAGGTCGCTGATCTGGTTACCGGACAGAAGCAGGCGAGTCAAAGCGGTCAAACCGCTCAAGGGGCCCAAGTCGCTGATTCCGTTACCCCAAAGTATGAGTTGGGTCAGATTAGTCAATTCGCTCAAGGGGTTCAGGTCGCTGAACCCACTGTTAAACAGCGCCAGGGAGGTGAGGTTCGTTAAACCGCTCAAAGGGCTCCAATCACTGACGGGGTTTTGAGCAACCTCTAGATTTGTCAAGTTGGTCAAACCGCTCAAAGGGCTTAAGTCTCTGATTTGGTTACCGTTGACATCGAGGCTGGTGAGGGCTTTCATCCCGCTCAAGGGGCTCAGATCGCTGATCCGGTTTAGAGTTAATTCCAGGATCGATAAATTTACCGCAGCCTCCAAGCCTGTCAGGTCAAAAATTTTACGGTTTGGAGTCGCTTGGGCATTCAGGATGATCATGGATTCCATGTCCGCTTGTGTGATCTCTCCGGTGGGTTTGCCCAAAGTAATACGGATGGCGAGTTCCAGTTGGGGGTCCGGTATTTCAACGGAAAAAGCGGTGGAACCGATTATAGTCAGGCCCAGAAAGAGGCTGATCAACAACGAGTTGTTATTTCGAGGAAGGCGTCGGAAAGGAAATTTTTTCAGCATGAGATTGCCTTGGGTCGAAGTTTGCGCAGAGCAGTCGGAATATTTGTCGCTAGACTCAGTAATTGAGTGTGACAATGCCAATATAAAACGAAAATCGTCCTATGTCAATGCCGGTTTGGACGAGATTCGTTGTCAGGTGTTGGCAACGCCTGATTTTTCCAATTCGCAGACCGCCTGAGGGGTGTTGTGGAAATGGATGGCGTTTATTCCCAATTGCCTGGCGGCCTCTATATTTTCCGGGCGGTCGTCGAGAAAGATACAATTCTCCGGCAAGACTTTTAATCTTTCCAGTGCGATGCGGTAAAGTGATGAATCGGGTTTGGCTACACCGTGATGGCAGGAGATGACAATGTCGTCGAACAAGTCATCGAAACCGTAGCGGTGACGGCGCTCTTGCGAAATGGTATGCGAGTCGTTGGACAAAATGGATATTTTATATCCGTTATTTTTCAGGCTTTGGGCCAGGCTCATGCTACCGGGTATTTCTTCGAAATAACTTTGAGTTTCGAGGTCTTCTTCGGTTGCCTCAATACCGACAGCGTTGAGAATCTCTTTCCAGAAAATTTGTTCTTTCATGTGCCCGCAATCGACACTTGACCGGTATTTTTTCCAGACGGCAAACATGCGGTCGATTTCTGCGGTCTTTTCGTACTTAGCAGCAAGGTCGATTATTTTGTCGTCGATGAAGTCTACCAGCAATACGCCACCGACATCAAAAATCACATGGGTTATTTCCGGCATTCTGGATTTGGAGCGGGGTTTAATGGCAGACTTATTTCAATATAACGGGATCGTAAACAGAATCGATTTGGACTCCATCAACGCCATATTTAAGGACACGTTTGAGGTCTGCCAAACCCCGCTGCAAGGGGTCGCCTGTTTTGTAATGTTTAAGGTTAATGCTAACAATAACCATGAGCCCCATTTGGTGGAATCCCTCGACTTCCTCTTGCGTGAAATCTTCTCCGTGGTTGAAAATATAGTAATACTTTCCGGGATCGCGTTCCGCTTTGATTTTCAGTTTGGCGATTCTTAACGGGTCCCGCCAGGCCACTTTGGCTTTTCCGAAAAACCAGTCGGACACCTTTTCCTGGTTATAGACGGGAATGCGATTGGTTAATATGAGAGCATTTTCAAGTAAACCGTGCTTGCGGAGCGCATTTTCGATTCCCCGGCAGTATTCCTCTATTCGTTTGTCTTCGGCGCCCTTGATGTCGACCATGAGATCGATGCGCCCAGCGCAGAGGGCGGCAAATTCTGCAAACGTTGGAATTTCTTCAGCGTTACGCAGCAGTTTGATTTTTTTTATTTCGGCCAATGTCATATCGGATATATTTTTATCCACCCCGGTTTCTCTTTTTAAGTTGGGATCGTGAAAACAGATGACATGGCCATCTTTGGATATCCGCGCATCCACTTCCAGGTGGGTATAGCCCCGGGCGATGGCTTCTTCAAGACCCTCGAGGCTGTTTTCGGCGATGTTTTCATCCACCACTCCCCCCAGGTGGGCGATTAAGAGAAGGTCCTTCTTTTGCCCCACATTCTTCGCCCAGGCTTCTGCATCAGCGACCATTGTGAACATAGTTATACAATAAAATGAAATGCAGGCCCGAATGGTTGAATTCATAATATTATTTCCGTTCGTTCGTGGTGGGTTTATTCTTTTCTTTTTCCATAAAGCTTCCATTGCCACCGGCCAACAGCGGTATGAGAATGAGGATGGCCGCCATCGCGCAGCCAATCCATAGCACGAAAGTGCCTTGCCAGCCAAATTTATCGGTGATCCACCCGCTGAGGACGGAGGTCAGGACGGCTCCAAAATAACTCATGGCACCGGTCAGCCCGACTGCTGAAGCGACCGCCCTGCGTGGGACCATGGCCAGAGGGCCCAAGCCCGTACAAACCATTTGCGCCCCATAGAGGAAAAATCCTGACAGGCCGAAAGCTATGGCGTCGAATGTGCCGTATCCCTTGGGAATAAAAAAAATCAGGACCAGGCTGGCGGTAACGCCGATCATATAAATTGTGGCCACGGCAAGGTTGCGTTTGGTGAAATAGCGGTCGGCCAATATCCCCGCAATAATAGTGCCGGGAATGCCCATCAATTCGAGAAAACTCGACTTGAAACTGGCCCACCCGACGGAGGACTCTTTCATCTCGTTAAGATAAGTAACGCCCCAATCGCCCAGCCCATAGCGAACCATGTAAATAAACATGCAGGCGAAACTAAGCACCCAGATCCGCGGGTTGGTGAGTACGTAGTTGCGGAAAACTTCCCAGGCCGTTTCGTCAGTGTCGTGTACGCTATTTTTGGGTAGATCCCCGTGGTATTCCTGAATGGGCGGCAATCCAACCGATTCCGGCCGGTCGAGCATTTTACGGGCGAGGTAGAGCGAGCCGAGCAAGCAGAATAATCCGGGCATTAAAAAACCAGCCTGCCAACCCAATCTCTCGACCAGAAATCCACCGGCCATCAATATGGCAAAAGCGCCCAGGTTATGGCAGGTGTTCCAGACCCCGTAGTAACGGCCCCTCTCTTTGGCGCTGAACCAGTTGGCAATGGTTTTCGGCCCCACCGGGCTGCCCATCGACTGGAAAAAACCATTGAACATCCAGAAGAGCCCGAAAAAAAAGAGGGAGTGGCTGATGCCGAAAAAAAGATTCACCATTGCCGCCCCGCCCAGGCCGACGGCCATAAACATGCGGGGGTTGGAACGGTCGCAAAGCGGCCCATTGAAGAGTTTGGCAATAGCGTAGGTGGCGCTGAAAAGGGATAATACGAGACCCATCTGGGCTTTGCTGACCTCCAGGTCTTCCATTAGCAAAGGAAGGGCAGGGGCGATGTTTTTGCGAATCAGGTAGAAAAAGGCGTATCCGAGATAAACGGCGGTGAAAGCCTGGATGCGCCTCTGGCGGTATGCTTTCGATATCCGCTCTTCCGGCAGACGTTCAACCGCCGGGGCTTGTCGCATAAATTGGAATGCTTTCACCGAGTCATGCCCTGTCTTGGATTATACGGGTCCTACCCTTTTCGGTTCAACGGATAGATGTTGACAATCCATTTTCAACCATACTGCTGCCAGGGAACGGCATTATTGATGCCGGTTTTGTCTTCGCCGCGAATGGTTACGGCCTTCCACTTTGCCATATCGTAAATATGGCCCATCTGGGCAGAGCGGTGAAATTTTTTGTTGCCCGGATAGACTTCCGTCTGAGGCTCAACGATGCGGAAATTGAAGGCCAGCCGGTTTCCATCGGACACGTTGGGGTCTGACCCATGAATGGTGCGCTCGGAGAAGATGAGGACTTCCCCGCGTTTCATGGGGGCATAAAGCACAGAATCGGGGTCCACTTCGTAATCGGGATAGTAGTTGACGGCATGAAATCCGATATCGCCGCCCAAACGCATCCATTGAATGCCTTTCAGAAGGGAACCTTTGATGAATTTCATGCAGCCATTTTCCCGTGTGGCCGGATCGGTGGGAATCCATACGGTCAGCATAAAAAGTTCGCTTTTGTCGGGTGGAAAAATGAGTGGTTCCTCGAAGCTTTCCTCGAACATATAAGTGCTGGCCTGGTGCCAGCCGACGGGACCGCCGCCGGGAGGCTTGTAAAAAATCTGGGAGCGCCAGGTAATGAGGTCCGGCCCCAGCAATTGGGCCAGGCGTTCGGTTATGGCCGGATGGGTAATCATCCGCATCATTTCTGGCATTTCAAGGTGTCGGTCGCGGTCGGCAACAAATCCATAGACACTGTTGATCTCGGACCGGCGGGCCAGGAGCTTTTGACCGAATTCATCCATTTCATCTTCATCCCAAACCTTAAACGGTTTGAGAAAGCCATTTTGGTAAAACTCTTTGATCTCTTCCTCGCTCAGGCGGTGGGCGGGCTCGACCTCGACCTTGGGTGCGTAGCTATGGGGCGTTCGAGGAACGCAAAGTTCGTCCTGTGGCAGTTTTGTGCCCAAAGTCTTGACGAAATTTGCGACCATTTCCCGGGACCAATATTGATCGACCCTGCGCAGTCGCCTAAGTAATAAAAAGCCTTGCGGCAGTTTTAAGGCTCTGCAGACCATCAAATAAATCATGGCCAGGGTTGTCAGAAAGCGGAAGACGAACCCTCCGGGTCTCAAAGTTCTGGGTACTTTTATCACGTATATTTTGGGCTATTTTCCGCATCGCCCCACCAATAGATAGAGGTCTTTACAATGCACATTTGAAAGAAGGCAAGAGAATATCAAATGGCTTGATAACGTAGGATATTGGAACTGTTGCCCAAATCAGATCAAATTGTAAGTGACAGGGCATAAACAACCTGCTTATACTTAAGCTGTTATGATGGGCATTCACCAAGAGCAGAAAACCCTCTTCAGCTACAGCATCGATCTGGATCAGCGCGTGC
>JAJFLT010000439.1 GCA_021772555.1 Opitutales bacterium
GTTATTCTCTCAAAATTCATTTTCGCCGCGCCTCCATCATGGATACGAATCGGGTAAAGAGATGCCCGCTGTCTTCAGGTCCCGGCGAAGCCTCGGGATGATACTGGACGCCGAAAATGGGCCTGTCTTTGACCCTCAATCCCTCCACAGTGCCATCGAAAAGTGAGACATGGGTTTTTTGGACATGAACCGGCAGGCTGGCTTCGTCGACAACGAACCCGTGGTTTTGGCTGGTTACCTCCACCTTGCCCGTTGGCAGGTCTTTGACCGGGTGGTTGGCACCACGATGGCCATGGTGCATTTTTTTGGTCTTTCCGCCCAGTGCGAGGGCGAGGAGTTGGTGGCCCAGGCAAATGCCGAAAATGGGAATGCCGGTCTTCATGATTTGCCGAATTACCGGGACCGCGTAGCCACCCGTGGCGGCCGGATCGCCGGGGCCATTGGAGAGGAAAACCCCGTCCGGACCCATCTCCTCGATTTCCTCAAACGTGGTCGTGGCGGGAACCACCGTTGTTTCACAGCCCAGCGAAACGAGGGAACGCAGAATGTTGTGTTTGATTCCGAAATCGAAGACCGCGACCTTGAAACGGTGACATGGGTTGGCGGAAGCTTCCAGAGTTTCCTTATCACAGTGTAGAATCCGGCGCGGTTCATTCCAGGAATAGGTTTTTTTTGTCGTCACCTCAGCGGCCAGGTCCATTCCTTCCAAACCCGGCCAGGCGGCCGTTTTCGCATAAAGATCTTTCAGGTTCACCCGGCCTTCTCCAAAATGGGCCAGGGTTCCATTGATCGCCCCGGTCTGGCGGATTTTTATGGTCAGTTGCCGGGTGTCGATCCCGCAAATCGCCGGTAGGCCGTTTTCTTTCAAAAAATCCTCCAGCGATTGGCTTGAGCGCCAGTTTGAAGCCGCCGTCACATCGGCGGCGAAAATGCAGCCCAGCGCACGTGGCCGGAGGGATTCGCGATCTTCACAGTTGGTTCCCACGTTCCCGATATGGGGAAAGGTAAAGGTGATGATTTCCCCTGCGTAGGACGGGTCGGTCAGTATTTCCTGGTAACCGGTGATCGATGTATTGAAGCAGATTTCCCCCGTTCTGGCACCCATTGCGCCGACCCCGCGGCCCCAAAAAATTGCGCCGTCGGCCAACAACAATACGGCTGTGGCCCACTCCGGCTGTTCGGAATTAACTGCTAATGCTGATGCCGCCGCGGCCATGTGCCTAGAACCCTATCCCCCGGGAAAAGTCGATGGAGCCCGATATTCAATCTGTTCGCCAAGGTAGATTGGGTGAATTGAGGCCGTCAAGGGATTTTCCCGATGCCAACCCGATTTTCTCCAATTGTTTAAAAGTAAACAGGGTCGAGCTTCAATTCGGGTTGGCATGACCTCTGCTTAATTGGAGGCATCCTTATTATTACGAGGGATCAAAAAAAATCGAGTTTACCTTTTTTAGCATGAACAAAACCCATCCCCAACCCAACCCACGAAGGAAATCTATTTTCCCTATTTTAATTTCCTGTTTCTTTGTGGCGGCGGCTTCCCGACTACAGGCGCAGGATTCCGTCGTTGATGCCATGGCCGAGCAGATGCCTTCTCCCCTCGACTCCGGCGACACCGCCTGGATGATCGTGGCAACCGCACTGGTCCTATTTATGACGCTACCGGGACTGGCTCTTTTTTACGGCGGCCTGGTGAGAACGAAAAATGTGCTCTCCATTCTCGTGCAATGCTTCGCCATGGCGGCGGTGATGACCGTCCTCTGGGTCATATATGGTTACAGTGTGGCCTTTAACACCACCGGCATGGAGGCCGGGGTCATTAATTTTCACTCCTTTTTTGGAGGCCTCGGAACGGCTTTTCTCAGTGGAATCGGCGTGGAGTCGTTTTCCGGGTCGATCCCCGAGAGCGTCTTCGTAACTTTTCAGATGACTTTTGCCATTATTACACCGGCGCTGATTGTGGGCGCATTCGCCGAACGCATGAAATTCAGCGCCATTATGCTCTTTTGCGTTGTCTGGTTCACTTTTTCCTACCTGCCCATTTGCCATATGGCTTGGGCCGGAGACGGCGCCCTCTTTGCCGAGTGGGGCGTGATTGATTTTGCCGGCGGCACCGTTGTTCATATCAACGCCGGAATCGCCGGTCTGGTGGCCTGCCTCATGGTCGGCAAAAGGCGCGGCTTCGGGGCCGAACCTCTGGCCCCACACAACGTGCCACTGACCCTTATCGGCGCCTCCATGCTCTGGGTTGGCTGGTTCGGCTTCAACGCCGGCAGCGAATTGGCCGCCGACGGCACAGCAGGCATGGCGCTGCTCGTTACCCAGGTGGCCACCGCCGCAGCAGCCCTTGCCTGGATGGGCATCGAGTGGATAAAAAGCGGTACACCAACGGCGGTCGGCGCAGCCACTGGTGCGGTGGCCGGCCTGGTCGCCATTACCCCCGCATCCGGTTCGGTCGGCCCCATGGGCGCTTTAGCCATCGGTTTGGCCTCCAGCGTCTGCTGCTATCTGGCCGCCACCAAACTGAAAAGACGGCTCGGCTACGATGACAGTCTGGACGTATTCGGGGTACACGGCATCGGCGGGATCGTCGGCGCTGTGCTGGCCGGTTGTTTTTTTATGGGCGAAGGCGGCGCGGAATCATTCAGCCTGGGGATGCAAACCTGGGTACAGGTTAAAAGCGTTTTGGTCACCATCCTTTGGAGCGGTCTGGTCTCGCTCGTCACTCTAACCCTAATCCAAAAAACCATGGGCCTTCGGGTGAGCGAAGAAGATGAAGAACTGGGTCTCGATCTAGCCACTCATGGTGAGGCAGGCTACACCCATTAATTGTTGAGAATCCGGTATAATCACATCCCTAAAAACATTTTTCTATGAAACTCATCAAAGCCATCATCAAACCCTTCAAGTTAGAAGAAGTTAAAGAAGCCCTCTCCGAAATAGGCGTGGAAGGAATGACCGTTACCGAAGTGAAAGGTTTCGGACGCCAAAAAGGACACACCGAAATCTACCGCGGCAGCGAATACACGGTCGATTTTCTGCCCAAGGTAAAAATCGAAATCGCGGTTCCAGCCGAACTTGTCGCAGGTACTGTTGAGGCCATTAAAAAAGCCGCCCGCTCCGGTAAAATCGGCGACGGCAAAATATTCGTCCTTCCCATCGAAGCCGCCTTCCGCATCCGCACCGACGATGAAGGCGAAAGCGCGCTGTAAAGCAACTTACCGCACAGCGGCGCATTAAGAAACCGCGATGTTTTCCTTTGACCTTGCCCTCGGGTAACTGCCGGGTCTTGATAGGCGGGTGGTTGCCATAAAACCCTATTACCCACATTTTCTCAGATTACTGCCGAAGAAAGGTGATGTTGTTGAAATAGGGTCGGGAGAGGGAGATTTTTTGTGTTACGCCTCTGCTCATACGGATTGGAATATTCGCGGCTACGATGTTCATGAGCACGCGGGTTTAGACAAGGATCGAATAAACAGAGTTGGGCTGAAACTGGCCCAACATGGCTTGAAAAAAGATTCCTATTCCTGGGTGCCTGCCGGGAAGGGCATACCCTTACCCGATAATTGTATGGACAGAGCCATTTCGTTGCAAACGCTCGAGCATGTCAAAGACGTTGATTTTTTGTTCTCGGAAATAAAAAGGGTTCTTCGCCCCGGCGGTAGCGCGCTTCATTATTTCCCCACCCGCGAGATTTTTATAGATCCACATAGTGGAGTGCCCTTTATTCATTTGTTTCCAAAAAGAAGACGTTTTCTGCTAAAATGGTTTAGCCGTTCAGGTTTTGGAAAGTATCGCCAATACAAAAAGAAACGCCACGATACATTGGAGCATTTTGTTGATGAATTTGACTCTTATCATCAAAAATTATGCTATTTCCGAACTATGAATGAATATTTTACGCTGTCCCAAAAACATGAACTTGAGCCGTCATTTTTTCCACTTCCGCCCTTTCCCCGATCGAGGTTAATGGCAACGCTGTTATCGAGAATCACCAGTATTTGCCTACAGCAAATAAAATATTAGAAACCAATCCAAAAACGCATTTAGGAAAAATATTATGAATAAGATAAACACAAATAATCTGGAGGAACTTTCGTGGTCTTCTCCTCAGGAAAAATTCGCCGGGGCCGGCAAGCAGGTTTCAGAAGCTTTGGGACGCAAGCCTCAATCGATGGATCTGAGGGAGCGGCATCCTTTCGATGTCGAGATATGCCGAATCCCGCCCGGAAAAATCAATTACCCCTACCATTCCCACAGCGCCCAATGGGAATTTTACCACGTTATTTCGGGCCAAGGCATTGTTCGAGACGAAGGGGGCACAACCACCATAGAGACCGGAGATGCTTTCATCTTCGAACCGGGTCAACCCCATCAAATATCCAATGACGCCTCAGAGGACCTGATTCTCTATGTCGTGGCGGACAATCCCATCGGTGAATCCTGTTACTACCCCGACAGTAAAAAGTGGCTGGTTCGATCACCCGAAAATAAACTTATCCGTTCCGAGGCGCTCGCCTACTACGATGGCGAGGAATGAATCAAAGTTCAAATCATTGATGGGCGCGCGCCCGCGATGGCCAGTTGGATCGAATAGAGAGAGGTATCTCCAGTAATATAAAGCATCGTGAAATCCGGTCCGCCGAAGCAGCAGTTGGCCGTGCTTTGCTCGGGAACAAGAATCTTCCCGATCCGTTCGGCTTGCGCGGTGTAGCACTGAATACCATCCGCCGCACTGGTCCAGATGTTTCCCTTAACGTCACAGCGAAATCCATCCGAGGCACCCGGCCTGATCACTGTAAACTCCCGTTTGTTGGATAAGGTTCTGCCATCGGCAGCGACATCGAAGGCGATCACATTTCTGGGCTTTCCGGTGTCGGCAACGTAGAGAATTGCTTCGTCCGACGAGAAAGCGATGCCGTTGGGCCGGTCCATATTATCGACCACTAATTCCAATTCACCGGTGTCAGGATCGAACCGGTAAACGAAGTTTCCCGCCAATTCTGAATCTCGTTTGCTTCCCTCCCGGTCCGACAATATGCCGTAGGGAGGGTCGGTAAACCATATCGAGCCGTCGGACTTAACCACGAGATCGTTGGGTGAATTCAACCTGTTGCCTTCATAACGATCGACGAGCATATTTACGGCGCCATCATGTTCCGTTCGAGTGATGCCATGCGTGAGGTGTTGGGCGCTGACCAAACGTCCCTCCAGATCGACATAATTACCGTTGACGTAGTTTGAAGGCTCCCGGAATACAGTGGTATCGCCGGTGGTGGGATCAAACTGCAACATGCGGTTATTGGGTATGTCGGAAAAAACGACAAGGTTCTGGCGGGGCAGGTATACGGGCCCCTCCATCCACTCCGCGCCTCGCCAGTGGCGGACGAGTTTGGGGTTTTCCGGCAGCAATTGGTCAAATCTGGGATCGTAAGACTCAAAGCCTTCTCTCAGTTCTTGAGCAGATTTATCGCTCCTGTGGGTTGGGAAAATTTTGGATTCTGCTGTCATTGTATCGTCTTATTTATTTCGAGGTTTCTTAAAATTAATGTTTTATTTATTCTGACTTTTTGCTCATCCATTTGGAAGGTGAAAATGATTCGAGATCGAATTTAGACGATTCGTTGGTGGCAAAGTCGGCCAGGATTTCTCCGATGACGGGGCAGAATTTGTAACCGTGACCGGAGAAGCCTAAACCCAACACAAGATCGGAATGCTCCGGGTGCGGGCCAAGGATGAAATCGCCTTGGGGACTTTGGGAATAAAGACAAGTCGCGGAATGCAAACAGGGGCCCGTTAATGCCGGGATGGTGCGGGCGAGACAATCACGCATTTGTTCGATATCACTCTGCGTTACTTCCCGCTGGATGGTATCCGGGTCGCAAGGCGTGCCTTTGTTATGGATGGCTACCTTGACCCCGTTTTTCACTTCGCCATCGTAGGGAACTCCGTAAAATTCCGTGCCGTCTTCGATTTTCCAGATATGGGCCGGAAAACGTTCGGGCAAAAATGATTCGATACCACAGTCGGGCTGAAACCAATGCAGAACCAGTCGCTCGATGCGCAGGGGCAGGCGTAATTCGGGGAAGAGTTTGGCGGCCCACGGGCCCGCCGTGACGATCAGTTTACCCGCCGAGTAACGGCCTTTGTCGGAAACGACTTCGATGCCCCCAGAGGGATTTTTTTTCCATTGTAGAAACGACTCATCGGTTGCGATTTGAGCGCCATGCCCAACGCCATTTTCGAGATGGGCGCGGATGGCTTCTTCGGGGTGAACGACGCCTCCTTTTTTCTCCCATAACCCGGTATAGTTATCTGAGGGGCTGAAAACAGGAAAGCGTTGGTGAATCTCGCTGGCGGTTAAAAATTCGTGATCAATGCCGTATTTTTCAGCGCTCAGCCGACTGCCTTTGATAACCCTGCCGGCCGTTGTGCCGACCATCAGACAGCCGGTCTCTTTAAGCAACGCCTTGCCGCAATCGCGGGAGAGTTTTTCCCATAGTTCGTAGGCTCTGAAAAGCAGCGGCACATAACCGGGACCCTCGAAATATGCCTGCCGGATGATGCGTGATTGCCCGTGGCTCGAACCTTGGGTGTGGGGAGGATTGAAGCGGTCGAAACCGAATACTTTTACCCCGCGTTCAGCCAGATGGCTGACGGTGGCGCTGCCCATGCCCCCAAGGCCGCAAACGATGACGTCGTATGTTTTGGTCATTTTAAGGTGTCGGGGGGGGAAGGATTCAGGTGTCGGGATGCGGGATGGTGGAGGGGGAGAAGGTGTCAGGTTTCAGGTGTCAGGGGAGAAGGTTTCGGGTGTCAGGATGCGGGACGGTGGGCGATGCTTTTTATTTTACTTGAATTTCCTGGTCGGCGAGGTTTTCGAGGGTTTGCCCGGATAATTGGTTGATGATCCATTCCTTTTTCAATTTTGCGCCGAGACTGACGTAAAAGTCGATGGACGGTTGGTTCCAATCGAGAACGGCCCATTCGAAGCGGCCACAACCTTTATCACGGGCGTGCCGGGCGAGGTAAATGAGGAGCGACTTGCCGATGCCTTTGCCCCGATAGGCAGGCTTGACGAAGAGGTCTTCAAGGTAAATTCCAGGGCGACCAAGAAAGGTGGAGAAGTTATAAAAATAAAGAGCGAAACCAGCCGGTTGGCCGTCGTAATAAGCAATAACGGTCTTTGCCATCGGGTTCTCACCGAATAGATTTTTTCGCAATAGGGCCTCCGTCACGACAACCTCATGGAGCAGTTTTTCGTACTCCGC
>JAJFLT010000440.1 GCA_021772555.1 Opitutales bacterium
CGCTCTAACCAACTGAGCTAATCCCCCATCTTTTCGCGGTGTTGCGGGCGCAGGGTGGGATTTGTATTGAATGAAGGTTTTCTCCGGTTTCAAGTGTAAAATGGTTTCTCCCGGGCGTTTATTTGTTAGAACCTGTCTAAAACTCGCACATGAATGATGTTTATGGTTGGGAATTTACGGTTGGGGTCGCGGTTCTTTCTTTTCTTCCCGAAATATCTGTGCTTATTGATTGGATGGAAAATGCCTGTGGGCAACCTTGACCGGCGCTCGGGCTGAATGTGGAGCTTTATGCTGCAATATTTGCATATCAAGAACCTGGCCGTGATGAGTGAGGCGGTCCTCGAATTCGAGGAGGGGTTTGCCGCCGTGACGGGTGAAACCGGTGCGGGTAAGAGTGTCCTTTTGGGGGCCTTGAGTTTTTTATCGGGGGCCAGGGTGGACAAGACTATCATCCGGGCCGGGGCTGATGCCTGCGAGGTGGAGGCGGGGCTTTTTTTCAAGGATTCCAGTCCGGTCGATACGATTCTGGAGTCTCTGGAGCTGCCTTTGTGCGATCAGGGCAGTTTGATTCTCAGGCGGATCATCTCGCACCGGAAAATGCCCCGGGTGCAGGTCAACGGCGCTCTTACCACACTGTCCAATCTCGCCGCTCTGGGGGAGTCTTGGATCGATTTTCATGGTCCGGGAGAACCGCAAAAGCTTTTCCAGGAGCGGTGGCAGCGGGAATTGCTCGATTCATTTGCTAAAAATGGCGTGCAATTGGAGGCGTATCGATCTGATTACGGCCGTTGGCGGCAACTGCTGGCTGAGGTGGAATCCTTGCGGGGCCGTAAACAGCTCGGCCCGGATGAGGTTGCGTTTTTGCAGACCCAGATCGATTTGATTGATCGGGCTGGTTTGAGTGAGTCGGCCGTGGAGAAGTTAGAGAGGGATTTTCAGCGTTTGAGCCGGTCGCAGGAATTGCTGGAGCTGACCGCGCGGCTGGAGTCTGGCCTTATCGCCGAGGAGGGAGTATCTACCCGCCTGGGTTCTCTTCTGGGGGAAGCTCGGGAATTGGCCTCCGTGGATACCGAGGCGATGCCACTGGCGGAGCGATTGGAGTCTGTCATCCTCGAAATTGAGGACTTGGGGAGTGAATTTGCCTCGATGAAAAACAGTTGCCATTTTAATGAGGAGGCGGCGACCGGGTTGGAGGAAAAAATGGAGAACTGGCTGGGATTGAAGCGGAAATACGGCCCCGAGGTGCAGTCCGTGCTGGGAAGAAGGGAAAGCATGGCCCGTAAAATTGCCGCCCAGGGGGATGTTGCCGGCAGCATTGCCGGTCTTGAGGATGAGGCGGAAGCGTTGCGGAAAAAGTTGGGAGGAAAGGCGGAAAAGATCGCCGCCAAACGTTCCCGGGCAGCCGAAAAATTAGTGACCGGAGCGAGCCGTTTGCTCAAGTCACTCGGTTTTAAAAAGGCCAACCTGCAAATCGAGATCAGGCGGGAAACCGAATTGCGGGAGCATGGCGACAGCAGTTGCCAATTTCTTTTTGCCCCCAGTGCCGGACAGGATCCCTTGCCTTTGCGAAAAATCGCTTCCAGCGGAGAAATCGCCCGGCTTATGTTGGCGCTTAAAGCCATTTTGGCCCAGGCCGACACCACCCCGGTGCTGGTGTTCGATGAGGTGGATTCCAACGTGGGCGGCGAAATTGCCGTTGCCGTGGGGGAGAAACTGGCGGAGCTGGGGAAACGGCATCAGGTATTTTGCGTTACGCACCTGCCGCAGGTGGCGGCCAAGGCCTCCAGTCATTGGCTGGTGGAAAAAACCGAAAGCCGGGCGGAGACTTCCGTGTCGATTGAGGCCATACATTCCGAACTGGCGAATCGCCAGGTGGAATTGGCGCGAATGTTGGGGGATCGCACCTCGAAAAGAGCCATGGCCCACGCCGCCGAATTGCTTTCCTGAGCTATTTTGTGAACTTATGTGTTTGCAGTATTCCAAAATAGCTGGTTGAACAACATGAAATTCTATGTTCCCATTGTTGGCGTGGCACAGATGAAAAAGATATTGATTTGTTTTTCATACGAAACGGTAAGTTCTTTTCTCCTGGGAATTAAGAAATTAGTCACTCCAATATGCAAACTCCCCGGGCGGAGTGTTGGGCTAGACCATCTCGCTTTGTTGGGGAATTTAACGGAATCGTTGCTGCCTGTCTTTTGCCCAGAGAAGACGTACCCGATTCTGGAAATGCGGCGGTTCTGGTTCTCGGGACAGAATGTTAGAAGGCTCTTTCCACTGTCTGGTAATTAGATTTAATTTTTCAGAAAAGATGTAACCTCGGGGATCTCGATAAACTATTTCACGGTTCGCTCTATATGGCCAGAGAATTACAGTTTAGTAAATTCATCCGAGAGATGAATATTCAGCAACAATTCCTGAGTTTCAACGACTTGGCGCCAAAACCACGGATTGATGCCGAGGGTCAAGAAAAGCCGTATGAGGCACCGAAAATCAAGTTGCACCCCATAGATGTGCATCGGTTGCTGACTCCCTACGTAAGCGCAAGATTCATGAGCCAGGTTAAAGCGGTAGTCCCGCTTGCTGCCTACCTAATGTTGTTTCAAATATTGATTTTGAAGCAATCTGTGGCAGACCACTGGGCTATCACCTTGGGGATGATTGCCGTTATCGTGGGTCTGATGCTTTTCATGGAGGGTCTGAAGCTTGGCCTCATGCCATTCGGGGAAATTATTGGTAACAATCTTCCAAAAAAATCGAAACTCCCCGTAGTCCTGTTTGTAGCGTTTCTGTTAGGAATTGGAGTCACCTTTGCCGAGCCGGCCATAGGCGCGCTACAGGCCGTGGGATCAATCGTTCAAGTGGAGAAAGCCCCCTATCTTTACACCTTGCTCAACGATCGGACCGGTACTCTTGTCCTTGTCGTTGGTATAGGTGTAGGCCTTGCCGCTGTTTTGGGTACGTTACGATTTCTGAATGGCTGGAGCCTTAAACCGATAATCTATCTTGCCCTCTTGCCTGGGCTTGGATTGACCATTTATTGCATGTTCAACCCCAGCCTGAGAAATATTCTTGGGTTGGCCTGGGATTGCGGGGCGGTAACCACGGGCCCGATAACCGTGCCTCTGGTTCTTTCGCTGGGTATCGGCATTGCCTCATCTGCAGGAAAAGGAAATTCTTCCTTGTCCGGATTTGGTATTGTCACCCTTGCCTCGATATTTCCGATCA
>JAJFLT010000045.1 GCA_021772555.1 Opitutales bacterium
AAATCCCTCAAATTGCGCCACCAGGGGGTCAACTATTATTTCGCCACGGAAGCCAACCAGAAATTGTTTGCCGCCCATCCGGAAAAGTATGAACCGGCCTATGGAGGCTGGTGCGCATGGGCCATGCACGGTGGCTCGAAATATGAGGTCGATCCCGAAAACTTCAAGATCGTCAACGGGCGTAACCTCGTGTTTTACAAAGGATGGACCGCGGACACCCTGGAGAAATGGAATAAATTGAGCGACAAGCTGGGAGAACCTTCCTTGATTCAAACGACGAATTCAAATTGGGCAAAGACGATCAAACCATAATAGCCCAAACCGGGTGAACTTATCCATGTCCGGTGGGATTGAGGATGTCATTGATTTTCGCCTCCCTGTCGGCAGCTTGTAGCGCGCTGAGCAGCTCACCGATTTCCCCGTCCATAAATTGTGGCAAGCTGTGCATGGAAAAGCCGATGCGATGGTCCGTAATCCGGCTCTGGGGAAAGTTGTAGGTGCGAATGCGTTCCGAGCGATCACCCGAACCGACCTGACTTTTTCGGTCGGCCGCATATTTGGCCCGCTCCTCCTCTTCCTTCCTTTTCAGGAGTCGCGCCCGGAGCACTTTGAGCGCTTTATTTTTATTCTTCAATTGTGACCGCTCATCCGCGCAGGTTACCGTCAAGTTGGTCGGCAGGTGGGTGATCTGTACGGCCGAATCCGTCGTATTGACGCTTTGGCCACCGGGTCCACTGGCCCGGCAAACACTGATATCCAGGTCATTGGGGTCGATCTGCACGTCTACCTCTTCGGCTTCCGGCAATACTGCCACGGTGGCGGCGGATGTGTGGATGCGCCCGTTGGTTTCCGTAACCGGAATGCGCTGCACACGGTGCACCCCGCTTTCGAATTTGAGGGATTTGTAGGCCTCATCTCCGGTGACGAGAAAAACCACCTGTTTGAACCCACCGCTTTCCGATTCACTGGCCCCCAAAGGCTCGATCTTCCAACCCCGGTTTTCCACAAAACGACAATACATGCGATAAAGATCGCCCGCAAAAAGACCGGCTTCCTCCCCCCCCGTACCCGCTCGAATCTCCATCACCGTATTGCGCGAATCGGAAGTATCCGGGGGAATCATGGCGTTGAGGATCTCCTGGCGCAACGCCTCCAGTTGTTCTTCCAGGGCGGGCGCTTCCTCCTTGGCCAAGGCGGCAAATGCCTCCTCGCTTTCGGGATCATCAATAATGGCACGGTGTTCCGCCAACTCGCCCTCCACCTCGATCAAACGCGCATGCGCCTCCAAAAGACGGTTCAACTTCTGGTGTTCGCGGGAAAGTCTGGCCGCCCTGCGCTGGTCTTGAAAAAAATCAGGCTCCGCCATGAGCGCGTCGATTTCCTCGAACCGCCCTTGAAATGGAGAAATATTCGGAAGATTTTCCATAATTTAAATACTGGAACCTATCTCAAATTCGCAGATAACGATGCGGCGCGGCAAGCCAATATACGCACAAATTATCCATCTTTCAACCACCGTAACACCGACGCAAAACCAATGCCTAAAAAAAAGGCGACCCCCCCAGGGATAAAGAGGGAGCCGCCCCGATTAATTGCATTTCATCCTAGCGCCAACTAAATGAACCTGCAAAGTCATTTTTTAACAGCGTCAAAAATGCCGCAAGCCAAAAACGTAGGTTAACCTATTAATTGTGGCAAAATATATGTCAATAAAAAATCCGCTTAAATTTACCGCCAATCCGTTCTTGTAACCGAAATTCCTGGTAAATATTGCGAGCCATTAAAGGCCCATTTTATTTCAAAGATTAGACAATTGGTTTTAAAACAGCCAGCAATGACACGGCTTCTTTGGGTTTAGGGGCAGGTTTCAAAGCATCCCGCCGATAGTTTGCTCATACTCGGGAAAGTACCTGCCGATGACGGGTAGATCAAAGCGCGCCAGTATCATCGTGTTGCTTTCGCGGATCAGCAAAAATTGGAATGACTTCTCGATCAAAACCTCCGGGGTAACACGGCCGCCGGTCAGCTTTTGGTAGTATGCGTCTGTCAGGGAAACATTGTGGGCGGTGGTGCTGGCGGCCTCCACGGTCACCTCATAGTTTCCCTGAGCGGTTTTTTTTACGGAAATCTTTGCCATGATTTTTTAAAAAATGCCGGAAAATCCCGCAAACCACAAATAAAAAGATGACCCGGAAAGAGATCACCAGAAACGGTCTTTAACCTTGCCCTACCTGGAATAGACTGGTAATAATTTATCTCAATTGGGCCGCTTTGATGAACCATCATCCGACAATGTCCGTGTACAAAACCAAAACCACGTTGTTTTTCGCGTTTATTTGCGTTCAGATCCCAACTCACGCGGTGGTCATCCCTTCTGGATTGATCGCGCACTGGGAAGCGGATAATTCGGCCGAAGACGCCACCGCCAGCAATAATGACGGAACATTGATTGGTAACACCGCCTACACCACCGGAGCAATCGGAAGCGCCTTCTCCTTTGACGGTTCCGGCGATTACGTGCAGGTGCCCGACAACAACTTGTGGACTTTCACCGGAGACTTCACGATCGGGCTTTGGGCCAATTTCGCCAGCAACCCGGGTGGAACGGTGGAACAGGCAGGGAGTATCTTTATCGGCCACGACGAAGGCGGCGGGACCCAGAACAAGTGGTGGTTCGGCCTCGGGGGCGGTCAGCTCAACTTCCACATCAATGGGCCCGGAACGGGGCTGGCTTTTCTCGCCCTGACCGACTTTACCCCCAACCTCGATCAATGGTATCATCTGTCCGTCGCCAGATCGGGAAACGATTTCACAACCTACATTGATGGCGCAGCCGGAACCACCCAGAGCAATTCCCAGCCAATTCCCAATGCAAACACGTTCCTCACCATCGGCCAGGGCGAAGGCTTTTTCCACCACGGCGGCATCGACGACATCACCATCTACGACCGCGCTCTATCCCTATCGGAGATCAACACCCTGGCCACCATCCCCGAACCCACCACGGCCCTCCTCCTTCTACTTACCGCTCCTTTATTGATTCTTCGCCTACGATTCAAAGGTTAACTTTTTTACGAAAAACAGATCTGAATAATACGATTCTGAAACCGCATTATTGATATTCTTAATTTCAGAAACAACTGCTGGATTATCACATCTAAACTGAAAAGAAAACATCGATAGCGAACTGTAGGAGGATTAGGTGATCGATCACTTAAGTTTTCAACCTACCTATTGTTACGATGCATGGTGGTGGCGAATCTACTTTTTTATGCATTGCGTCTCGTGCTTCTGAATAAAAAGCAGCTTCCGATTGAAGCGAATATAAACCATTGCGCCCAGCGGCAATAGTGGTTTCATCTCGAGGTGAAAGATCATTATGACGGTTACGCATTCCATCGCCGGGCATTTGGAGGGTCCTTTTCAAGAGACAACTTTGGAGCAGTGGGCCCAAGGGCTACACCAACAATTGTGCGGTGAGGTTTCGCTCGGGATTGTGTTTATGGGGGCTCCTTTTTTCGATCATGCGGAGCAAGCCCTCGAGATCATTCGCATCAACGCGCGCGTCCCTCTCCTGGTTGGTTGTTCGAGTAACGGCCTCATCGCCAATGAACATGAGATTGAAATCGGCAGCGGCCTTGTCCTAAACCTCTACCATATGCCGGACGCTCGGTTGAAAGGCTTGCACCTGACGGCCGACGAAATCTCATCGACCTTGGAAGTGGAAGACCTTTACGCTTTTACAGGAATTTCCCGCTCTCAAACAAACGGCTGGATTCTCCTCGCAGACCCCTTTCATTTGCCTAACGATGACTGGCTGGAGTGCTGGAACGATGCCTATTCCCCACTTCCCATGCTCGGAGGTTTGGCCGCCGGATTGATGGGCAAACCGGAGTCTTTCCTCTACCTCAATGGCGACGTTTTCAACGAAGGCATGGTGGCCCTCTCGGTGGGGGGCGATGTTACCCTGCAAGGGATGGTATCGCAGGGCTGCAAGCCGATCGGGGAAACCTGGACCATCACCGAGGTCGATCAGAACAAAATTCTTGCCATCGCCAACAAACCGGCCTTCATCACCCTGGCGGAAACCTATAACGGCCTCCCCGCCCCCATCCGGGAACGATCCAAATTCAACCTCTTTCTCGGCCTTGTAATTGACGAATACCAAGAGGAATTCCTGCGGGGAGATTTCCTCATACGTAACCTGCTGGCCGCCGACCCCAAAAGCGGCGCACTGACCGTGGGGGCTTATCCGCGACCCGGCCAGACCCTCCAGTTTCAACTACGCGACGCCGAAGCTGCGGATGAAGACTTGTCGGCATCCTTAACCCTAGCCAAAGAGGCACTCAATGGCGAAAATATTCTGGGAGGCTGCCTCTTCTCTTGCAGCGGCCGGGGGGAAAACCTCTTTAACAGTCCACACCACGACGCAAAGATGATTCAGGAAACGATCGGTCCCCTCTCCCTGTCCGGATTTTTCTGCAACGGTGAAATCGGCCCTGTGGGATCACGCAGTTTTCTGCACGGTTACACCGCGGCGCTGGCACTTTTTGTAAAGAAACCCTGACGGCGCCAGTCGGTGAGAAATGAGATACAGGTGTCAGTTTTCAGGATGAATTACGCCGGGGCATCTTTTAAAAGCAGAAAATAAAATCCTTATACAGCTTGGAATTTGTCTTTTCCGGGGTTACATTTTCTTGGACAATACAGGATCTTAACGAAAGTATGCCGTTATGTTGGATATTCTAAAGAAAACAATACTAGCCGGGGTCGGAGCCACCGTTACCTCGAAGGAAAAAATCGAAGCCGCTCTCAGCGACCTCGTTGAAAAGGGTAAAATCTCAGCCGATGAGGCTAGAGAGGCCGCTCACAAAATCGCCGAAGACGGCAAAAAAGAGTTCGAGGAAGCTAAGCAAAACCTGAGCGAATCTTTTTCGGAAATGCTGCAAAAGGCAAAAGTGGCCAGTCAAAATCAACTCGAATCCCTCGAAAAACGGGTCCAGGAATTGGAAAATGCCACCAGGGATAATTCCGAAAAAGACTGATCCATAGCATTATAGACCATTGAAACCCCTCAACCTGTTCAGTAACGCGGTCAGGGCCAAGGAAATTGTCACCACCCTGGCCCGTTATGGATTCGAGGACCTCCTGCAACAGGTCGGAGCGCCCACCCGCTGGTTGGCCAGAATCGTCCCCGAAAAGCGTAAAGGCCTCAACACCTGGCAGCGCACCCGCGCCGCCTGTGAAGACCTTGG
>JAJFLT010000441.1 GCA_021772555.1 Opitutales bacterium
ACACCAGGCATCCCAAAATCAATCTACGATTTGTGGCATTGGGTGGGCCGTTGTACGAATCCGGTGATTTGCGAGGCATAACCGGCCTGTTAGCGACCCTATTGGCCCGCGATACGGAAACGAGAAGCGCTACCGAAGTGGCCGAGTTGATTGAAAGTGTCGGCGGAAGCTTTAATGAGTTCGCCGGTAATAATTCCTTCGGGTTTTGCCTCGAAACCATGTCGACCGATGCGGATATTCTCCTCGACCTGTTTGCCCAGGCTCTGCTCGCCCCGAAATTTCAAAGAAAAACCTTTGAACGTGAAAGAGAGGGGCAAATTGCCTCTGTCAAAGAGTCCTTGGATGACATCGTCAGTTTCGGTAACACCAAGCTGAGGAAGCGTTTTTTTGGAGAGCATCCTTTCAGCATCGACGCCTATGGCACGGTCGAAACGCTCGGGGCCATTGAACTGCCCCATATCGAAGAATTGCGTAGCCGCCTGATATTGGGTTCCAATGTCATTGTCAGCGTGGCCGGTGATTTTCAAACCGATCAATTGCTGCCGGCTTTGATCGAAGCACTGGAAAAGCTCCCCTCCGAATCTTTTGCGCGATCCCACACGCGGTTTTCGAAACCCGAAACGGCGGATTGTTTTGAGGAAAACTTGCCCCGTCAGCAAGCGGTTGTCTTTCAAGCCTATCCGGATTGCGGAGTGATCGGTGGAGATTATTTTGCGGGTGAATTGTTAACCGAGATATTCAACGATATGTCGGGGCGGTTGTTCACTCGCGTGCGGGAAGAGCGCAGCATGGCCTATTTCGTCGGCGCCAGTCGTTTGGCCGGCATCGATATGGGCATGTTTTATTTGTGCGCCGGAACCCAGCCTGATCTTGATGGGGAAATTTCTTTGGAATTCGAGGCCGAGATTTTCCGGGTAGCCGAAGGAAAGGTGTCGATGGATGAATTGACCCGCTGCCAGACTCGCCTTAAAGCGGCCAAACGCCTGGGAATGCAAACCATCGGTGCCAGGGCCATGCAGGCGGCTTTAAATGCACTATACGGGCTTCCCATTAATGATTGGAAAAATTACGACGAGCGCATCGACAGCCTTACAATCGGGGATTTACAAAACTTTACCGGTAAATGGCTAACCGCAGATAAAAGAGTATGCTTGACCGTCAAGCCTTGAACTAAAATTTGGGCTGAATAAGTATTGCGGTTGCAGTCGCGATTGATGGCGGTGTAAAAATGCACTGTGCACCGACGTAGTTTGACAGCTGCAAGTTCCAATGAGTCTGTCCGAAAGCGAGGTAAAAAAGGATTTGCCCTTGTCCTCGCTCTCGGGTTGACCTCCTTTTTACTTCTTCTTTTGTTGGCCTTGACAACCTTGAGCCGATTGGGGATAGAAATTAATGAGGCTCACGCGCACCGCCTGCAAGCCCGCCAAAATGCGTTACTTGGTTTGCATATCGCCTTGGGCGAGTTGCAAAAGCTGGCGGGACCGGACCGGCGTGTGACGGCCAGGGCGGATATTCTGGGCGAAAACCTGGAGAATCCCTATTGGACAGGCGTTTGGTCAACGGAGGAAATCAATCAGGAACCAGCATGGTTGGTTTCGGGTATCGACGCGGATCCCGTAGTCAATCGTACGGGGATTAAATTAGCGAAAAGTGCAACCGGAAATAAGAAAGTCACGGTCGTGTCCGTTCCTATTTTGCGAGGTGATTCACCGGACGGTTTGTCGCTTCCATCTTCAAGCGGCTTGGGTCATTATGCCTATTGGATAAGCGATGAAGGAGTAAAATCAAGTTTGGCCAAAACAGACCGCGTTAAGGAACTGAGCGAGGAAAGCTACAATGAACAATACCGGAAGCATTTGCGACAACTCAGCCCGGTTCGTCATCGCCGCGAAGTGTTTTTCACTACTTTGGTGAATGAAGACGCGGAGGGGATCCGTGAAGGTTTGCTCAAGACAACCGACTATGGTCAAATAGCGAACGTGCCGGGCTTCTCCGGCGATGAATTGAAGGGTGCGTTTTTCGGTGCTACCCATCTTTCCTTTGGAGTCCTCAGCAACGCCGCCGATGGCGGTCTGAAAAGAGATTTGAGCGCCAGTGATATCCATGATTCCGAATTTCCTTTTCTGGCATCTCTGAAAAGAGCTTCCGAACAGCGTATTAACCAAGAAGGGTTTGTCGAGTATCCTGGGGGTGGACAGCCTGCCACTGAAAATTCAGGTGATTACCTTAATGCGCCTTCGCCGTTGATTACGGAATTCGCTCTTTTTGCCGGTATCTTCAAAAATAGTCTTGAAAGCGATTTTTTTCGACTCGAATTTGGCTGTTGGTTAGAGTTGTGGAATCCCTACTCCTTTCCTATGTCATTCGATCTGGAAACGGAAAATGATCTTGTTATAAAAATTAGCGGCTTGCCCGTTATCCAGGTCGATTGGGAGGCCAATCGCGGCCAAAATAATAACCGGATAGGATCGTTCTCCATAGACTTGAACGCTTTTCAGGACGAGTTCGTTGTGAATTTTGGAATACCGTTAGCTGAAGGAGAAGTCAAAACACGCATTGCCAGAGCAAACCATGTGCTTGAACAATCACTACCTTCCGGAACAGTCAATAATCCAGCCAAAAACCTTGTTACCATTTCGGCGCCGGCAAGTATTCTTACGATTCAATATTTTAACGCTTCCGGACAATTGTTGAGAGAGGTTAAGGGCCTTCGTTATGAAGCTTTCAACACGCCTGTATACGGTCTAAGTAGGAATGCATCCCCTTCGAGAACGAATCCGAAACATTTTCAACACGCGTTTCACTACAAACTATTGGATAACCCATTTTCATTGGTCGAGGGGCAAAAATCAGATATGGAAAAATGGCTTTCCGATCTCGATTTTCGCTCTTCTCTTTTGAACCCGGGAAATAATCTTTTACACGCCTCACTAATTGGACTAACGGTAGATCCCGCGGCCTTGCACTTCGTGGTCTTCTTCGATGATACCGATTTGCTGGATGACGGAAGTGGAAATTATTTCAGAATTTTTGATTTTCCCGCCATAGACCCGGTTTCGGTTGGGTCGCTACAGCATTTGCAGGTATTGCAAGATCGTCCATTCAGCATAGGGAATCCATGGGGTGACTCTCATAACGCTGTCTTCGATCGTTATTTCTTTTCCACAGTCCCAACAGAAGATGCAACCTGGAATCCGTTGGAGCGCCTTTCCAATAGTTTTGTAAAAGTACATGACTATTCTGACAATACGACATTAGAAGAAAAACTTAAGGGACAATTTTCATCTCGAAACTTATTGGTGGAAGGAGCTTTCAATATGAATTCCACTTCCGTTGAGGCATGGCAGGCAATTCTCTCAGGAATTCATCTTGAGAACTGGACCTATCGTTTTGATGATTTTTCTTTTACCGAACCGCTCCCACCCATTACAAGGCCGAGTGTAAAAAATGGTTTCTTTCGGCTATCTCATGGCGCCGATCGCCAATTTTCACATCCGTTTGAAGAATATCCACAATATCCCGAAATAAGGCCACAAGAGAAAAAGGATTGGTATAAGCGTCCGCAGCAAGATTGGAAAAATGCCTATCGTTCCGGCATGCGCGAATTAACCGCCAAGGAGGTTAAGGATATGGCGGAAGAAATAGTTCGTCTACTACGGGAAAAAGCGAACCCTTTTATTTCTATGGAGCAATTCGTTAATTCCGCGTTGTTGCAAAGGTCCATAAACGCCACGACCATCAACACTGTCGATGGTTCTAACTACGATTCCACTCTTAGCGCTAATAGCATTCCATTCAACGCACCTTCATTTCTTACTCAGGCTGATATTCTATCCAGCGTAGCGCCGTTTGTTCAATTACGTTCGGACACTTTTTTAATTCGCGCTTATGGCGATGTTTATAATCCCATCATTCAACAAACGCAAGGTAGGGCGTGGTGCGAGGCTCTTGTGCAAAGGGTTCCAGAGCCGGTTGAGTTTCGCGATAGAACGAATACCGATTTAGTGGCAGAAGATTATAATAATCCCCCCGGCAAATTCGGTCGGCGTTTCAAAATAGTTCATTTCCGATGGTTAGATTCCGAAGATATTTAATTGCAACCGGATTAGTTCTGCTATTAGTTTGGCCATTGTGCCACGCCTCGTCATTGGCAAACGGAGCGGGGGAGGAAACTACGCTGGTCTTTAGAGTATTTTTTATCGGTGCGGTCAATCCAGTTGGGCTAAAGGTCGAATCAATGCCGGGTGAAGTAGTTTCAATAGAATTTCAAAACTACCGGCGGTCTAACTCTTATGGATACAATGGGAATCAACCGGTGGTTTTTTTTCGTGAATTTGTTCAAGCTGACAATACAGTTAACCGACTTCCGGCGGCAACCGTTCATTTATCCAACAGTGAGTGTGAACAACTGATTATTTTTGTGCCCGTAGATAATAAAAAAGAGTCGGTTTCCGAATTCCAACTATTTTCACTTGATGACAGTCTTGCATTCTTTCCTTTAGAAACCCTGATTGTATTCAACGCTACAACCAATAAGCTAATTGGCAGGATTGGAAAAGAGAATTACGTTTTTTCTCAAGGATTTTCCAAAGTGTTTCCAATGCGAGAATTTTATGATACGGAAGAAGAACTGTTTATGATGCCGGTCGGCTTCGCCGCCGAATACGAAGAAGGTTCCGAATTGGTATTTACCAACACTTTCGAATTCCATCCCGGCAACCGGATAGTTCTAATCCTCAGCCCTCCCGCCCGCCCCGGCTCGCATCGACTAAAAGTCAACAAGCTCATCGACGCGCCTCCAGCATTTTTCCAAATTGAAGAATAGCACACAATCTAGAGGCATTCCCATGACCGGAAATTCAAGCTATCAATCGATTACCGGTCTAAATCCTTTTAGTGGAAATACCTACCGCTGGATGTAGGTTTATGGTGATAATCCCGGTTGGGTATTGGTTTTTTTTCGGACAATACACCGGAGAGTCGTTTTTTTAAAAGGTTAGTTAAATGGTGGAATTTTTTGGTTGAATTTTGTGAGTTTTGAAAATTTTTTCAAAAATAAAAATAAACATTGCCGAGTTAGCAAATTTAGGTAAAACGGGTTTTTT
>JAJFLT010000442.1 GCA_021772555.1 Opitutales bacterium
CGCTACCCGTGCAGCGGTGGAAGAAGGTATCGTAGCCGGCGGCGGCGTGCCTTTGCTGCGCATCGCGGGTGCCATCGAAGGTGTTGAACTTAGCGGCGACGAAGCCATCGGCAGCCAAATTGTTCGCAAGGCGATTGAATATCCTTTGCGTCAGCTTTGCGCCAATGCCGGAGTGGAAGGTTCCCTGGTTGTCCAGAACGTTCTCAAAAGCGAAGGTAATAGCGGCTACAATGTGGCCACCGAGGAGTATGAAGACCTCGTTGCAGCCGGTGTCGTCGATCCCACCAAGGTGACCCGTATGGCTTTGCAATACGCTGCCTCGGTAGCCGGTTTGTTGCTCACCACGGAGGCCATAATCACCGATATTCCTGAGAAGGAAGCACCCGCTCCAGGCGGTGCGCCTGACATGGGCGGCATGGGTGGCATGGGTGGCATGGGCGGTATGGGCGGCATGATGTAAACCAGACCCAAGCGCGGAGATGATTTAATTCATCCCACCTACTTGACAAAAACTCTTAGCGAAAAGGGCGTCCCGGTTAAATTGGGACGCCCTTTTCTTTTTATTGTTAAAAGATGTTTGAACGGTAAACATGGCGATGATGGGTGCCCTTTCCTTTGATCTTAATCTTCGTTCTCCTGGTTTCCCCCCTGCTTGGTTTTGAGATATCCTGACTCTAGATTACGCTCGTTGACGGCTTGGCTGCTGGTGGCTTCAGCCTTTGTTTGGGTGTTTTTCGAGGGCCCGTTGCGTTCGATCTGGCCTAGCGTGGTGACTCTGGCGGTGGCCCTTCTCCTGCGAAGGGTTCTTTTGGGGTTGATGGCGGGAAGCCTGGCCGGAGTCATTATTCTGGCCCAGGGAAACCTTCTGGAAGCCTTTGTTTCTTTTTTTCGGGACCACCTCGTGCCATCCCTGCAAAGTCCCTGGAAAATCGGCGCCATCCTTTTTACCTTTATACTGGGTGGGTTTTCCGCCCTGGTGGAAAAAGGCGGAGGCATGCAGGCTTTGGTCAAAGGTTTTCTCGTCCGCAGCAGGAGGCCCGCCCGGCGATTGCAGTGGTGCGCTTTTGTCATGGGGGTTGTCTTGTTTTTTGACGGGTTGGCCAACAGCATGATGGTGGGGCGCATGATGCGGGGCCCGGCCCGGCGCTGTGGTGTTTCCGCCCCGAGGATGGCCTACCTGGCTGATTCCACGAGTTCGGCGGTGGCCTGCGTGGCCTTTCTCTCGACCTGGATCGCAGTCCAACTTTCTATGATCCGGGAGGGTTATGCTCTGGCCGGCAGGCTTGATGAAGCCGCCCCCTATGCTCTCTTTTTCAGGTCGATACCGTATAATTTCTATTGCTGGTTCACCCTCATTCTTCTGGCTGTGGCCATTCACAGGAATTTTCTGCCCGGCCCCATGAAAAGGTTTGAGGAATCGGCCGGTCGGGAGGCCGAGAATTCGATCCATATAAATGAATTGGAAAAAGGTCGGGAGGGGCATTGGTACATGGCGGTGATCCCTGTGGCGGCGCTGGTGGTTTCTTTCTTCGGTGGAATTTATTTATTGGGAACGGAAAGTGCATGGCCCGTGACCGGTGAAAAACTGGTGGCGGCTTTCGGCGGCGACCATGTCGTCACGGTCCTGATTTGTGCGAGCGCTTTTGCATCCATCCTGGCCTACCTTCTGTACCCCAGGGGCGAAGGGATGGAGCCGCCCGGAGAGGTTTTTCAGGAAGGTGCGCAGGCGCTTTTTGTGCCTATATTGATATTGGTGGGGGCATGGGTGTTGAGCAGTATTTTGGGCGAATTGAAAGCGGCCGAGGCTTTATCCGGACTATTGGCCGGGAGCGTACCCGCGGCCCTTTTTCCGGCTGCCGTTTTCTTAATCGGCGCTTTAATATCCTTTTCCACCGGGTCCGCCTGGGGCACCATGATTCTTCTCATGCCTCTGGCCATTCCCTTTGTCTTTGCCTATCCTCCCGATTCCCTGTCGCTTCCCGTCCATTCACTGATGCCGGCCGTGGTGGGGGCGGTCTTCAGCGGCGCTGTCTTCGGGGACCACTGCTCCCCCATAAGCGATACGACCATTGTTTCTTCCATCGCCTGCGGGGTTGAGCCGCATGACCATGTCCGCACCCAGATGCCCTATGCCCTTGTGGCCGCCTTGGTGGCGATAGTGGGTGGTTTTGTGGGAACCGGTTTGGGTCTTCACCCCGCGGTGGCGTTGGCTGCAGGAGCGGTCTTATTGTGGTTTATGCCAACATTCCATAGACAACTTCAGAAAATAGCCAAATCAGATGTTGACAGGGCGAATCTGAGCCAACATTGATTTTTGACTTTTTTGCACATCTAATTCCTTGACCGTCAAATCATCACCTCTAAAGTAACCCCCTTTTATCTTTACCACGAAAGCTTGAATCGTTCGGCTTGGAGGCCGGGTTTTTTGCTCAATTATACAACCAACAATATCCATTATGCCTGGAAATTGCCTAAAAAAAATATTAATTCCGTTGAGCTTCGGTTGCCTTGCGTTAGCAGGTTCGCTGGATGCTCAAAGCAAACTGGAAACTACCCGCACTACCCTCAAAACGTGGATAGAGACGGAGAAACAACTGGCCCAGGAGGAAGCGGAATGGGAAGATGAAAAAGTTATCCTGGAGGGTATCATTGAGGTCATAAACAGTGAAATTACGATTCTCGAAGATAAAATCGACAAAAGCCAGGAGGAGATTTCCAAAGCCGATGCCAAGCGGGCCGAATTGCTGGACCAGCGGGAGAAGTTAAAAAGTGCTTCCGGCGTGATCCAGGCCAGAATCCTGAAACTGGAGAAAAAGGTGCACACCATCTACCCGCTGTTGCCGGAACCTCTGCAGGATACTATAGCTCCCTTGTATTCACGCATGCCGAAATCGGAATCCGATAAGGCAAGCAAACAATCCCTATCCGCCCGCATGCAAAACGTGATCGGAATTCTGTCCCAGGTCGATAAGTTCAACAGCAGCATCATTCTCGATTCCGGTCTACGCGAGCTGGAGGATGGACGACAGGTAGAGATCAAGACCCTGTATTTGGGAATCGCCTATGCTTATTTTATCGATGCCACGGGCGATTATGCCGGTTACGGTGTTCCCGACGAGGAAGAGGGAGGCTGGAAGTGGGAAAAGGATCCGAGTATGAGCCTGGCAATCGCCAGTGCGGTGCAGGTATATGAGGACCCTCAAAAAGCGAGCTATATTAACCTTCCAGTAACCATCAGATAAGAGGGAAAAATAGAATTTATGAAAAAAGTATTTTGGCTATCATATCTTTTTTTGACCGCGGCAGTCACTTTGTCAGGTCAGGATTTCCAGGGGGCATCCTCCTCATCTCAAAGAGACCTCAACGCCGCCAATTCCAAGCTGGATCAGGCCCGCTCTAAAATTGCCGATGAGCGCATCCCGCTCTCCAACGAAAGGAGTAGTTTGATGGGACGGGTCATGAGTCTGCGCCGGGAAATGGAACAGGCTTCCCGTGTGCGTGACAACAAATCGGTTGATTTGCAGGGCCTGGAACAGGAAATCAAGAAAAGGGAGGATGAAGTCTCCTACCTGAAAAGCCTGATGGGCGATTATATTCAACGTTTCGAAACACAGATTCACATTAGTGAAGACCAGCTTTATGATGAGATTATCAAATCCGCCATATCAACGGCCGATGAAACGTCTTTAAGTGAAGAGGATAAATTATTGAGACAGGTATCCGTAGTGGATACATCTCTGGAACGCATCCAGGAATTGGCCGGTGGGCGTATTTTCGAAGGCCATGCGCTTTCTCCCGAAAAAGTGCAGGAAGAGGGCACTTTTACGTTGGTGGGCCCGATTGCGTTGTTTTCGGGTAATAACGGGACCACGGCGGGTGAAATTATCCTGAAACACGGTTCTGCCGAACCCTATGTGTATGCTCTCGGGGAAGAGGCTGGCGCAGCCATCCGGCAGGTTTCTGCAAATGGGACAGGAAGTATACCCGTCGATCCCACCCTGGGCAGCGCCCGGCTGGTGGAGCAAACCAAGGAGACTTTTTGGGAGCATGTGCAAAAGGGTGGTGTAGTCATATACTTTATTCTCGGTTTGGCCGGTTTGGCCCTGCTCATAGCCTTGTTTAAATGGATTGAGATATCCGGGGTGAGGAGGGCTCGCCCCGAAGACCTGCACGATATTCTGGATTTGCTTCGCAATAATGACAGTGAGGAGGCTTTGGCCAGGGCGAAAAAAATCAAAGGTCCGGTCGGCCTCCTCCTGACCGATGCCGTCAACAATGCCGGAGAAAGCAAGGATTTGCTGGAAGAGGTACTTTACGAGCGGCTTTTACAGACTCAGCCCAAACTGGAGCGACTCATACCTTTTATTGCGGTGGTGGCCGCTACGGCGCCTCTGCTCGGTCTGCTCGGCACCGTAACGGGAATGATCAAAACCTTCAAACTCATTACCGTATTCGGCACCGGGGATGCCCGCTCACTTTCCAGCGGTATTTCCGAGGCGCTGATCACGACGGAATTCGGTTTGTTCGTGGCGATCCCATCTCTCATCATCCATGCATTGCTTTTGCGTAAAACCAAAGGGGTGTTGGCCAGCATGGAGCAAACAGCGGTCGCATTTAAAAACGGCCTGGAAACCAAAATTTAGAAAACAAGCATGGAGGAAAAGGCATTATCGACCTTCGTTGACGACGCCATAGGTATTTGGATTGCGGGAGGTCCCCTCATGTACCCCCTGGCAGCTCTGGCCTTCGTGATTTATTTTTATGCTCTGGAAATGCTCATTTATTTCCGGCGGGAGGAATACCACGCCATCGATGAGCTGACTTGGGAGGGATGGATCAAAAAGCCCGACGATAGCAAGGGGACCATCGGCGCAATCATCAAATACAGCCAAACCGGTGTGAAAACCCTGCGGGATGTGGAGAGCCGTTTTGAGGAAATTAAAACCGCACACCTGCCTCGCGTGCAGCGAAAAATCATATTTTTAAGCATACTTGTAACGGTTTCGCCGCTCATGGGACTGCTCGGCACCGTGATGGGAATGTTGACCACGTTTAAAGGATTGGCCCACAGTTCAGGCCAGGTCATCGACGTTGTTGCACAGGGGATTTCCGAGGCGCTGATCACGACTCAGACGGGCTTGATTATCGCGATTCCCGGTTATATACTTGTCTATATGCTGACCCGGCGCCGACAGGAGCAGGCGGCATTTCTGGAACGAGTGGAAAGCCTTACCTTGCAGCATTTCACCCGATTGCCAAAAAGCCAACAGGAGGCGCATAAAGCATGAGTCATCGCAGAAGCATTTCCGGAGGGGACGAAGGTATCGACATTAACATCTCCCCGATGATCGATATGGTCTTTATTCTCCTGATCTTTTTTATTGTGACCACGGTTTTTGTGGAGGAGGAGGGCCTTGATGTTAACAAACCATCTCCGGGAGGCTCAACCGACCTCGACAATGAGACGGTGGTTTTCCGCATCACCAAAGGCGGGTCCGTCATTTACGAGGGCAAGGAAATCGGGCTGAGCGGCGTGCGCGCCACGGTGCGCAATAAAATGCAGCGCGAAGTGCTCCCACTTATACTGGAAGTGGAACCGGAAGCCCCCTCAGGGATTATGGTCAGGGTTATGGATGAAGCGAAATTTGCTCAACCTGAGGTTGCCATAAGCATCAATGCCATAAATTGATGAATTTTCCGCTATTTTCTAATTTTTTAGGTATTGAATCGTATTCATTATTAAAAATATAAAACCCGAACCGAGAATTCCTGATCTAGCCCTTGGATAAGCCAAAGATAGAAAGATAACCTGTATGAGTGAGAAAAAAGTATACCGCCCGCCCAACCTGAGCAAAGGTCCGTTTCTTTCCTTTGGCGGCGCTTTGGTTCTATCCGCCGTGATTTTCCTGGCTTTGCCCCTGACCCAATTACTTTCCAACCTCAACAAGCCGGCAACCCATGAGATTGTTCCGGAGAGCAGTATTCCTCCCCCGCCCGCGCCCCCACCGGAGCCTCCGCCCGAGGAGGAGCCCGA